>JANYCH010000172.1 GCA_025360395.1 Cytophagales bacterium
GTTAATCCAAGTACTAAAAACTAAAAAGGATCCTTCACACCCAATTTCTTAACCAAAGCAGACAGATCCTCAACAACCGGTATCAACAAAGGAATTCCTGTCACTAGCCTATCAATTTGCATTTCCCTTTCCGGATCGCCTGGTATTATTACCTTCTCACCTTCAATTGACTTGGCATTTCTGAATGTGGTGATCCAATTGTCCATGTGATTTTTAAAGTCCTCAGCAGGGCGAAAAGCATCTACTCTCATGGCACCTAAAAAATGACCGATCCCTTCACCCACAGGATTTGCTGGTGGCGATAAAAAAGCAACAAAGGGCGGCACCCAGGGGCCATAATTCGCCCCAGAAAGTACTGCTGAAAAAATATCCACTATTGATCCCAAACAATAACCTTTGTGGCTTCCATGATCGCGATCACCACCCAAAGGTAATAATGCACCTCCATCCTTTAATTCATGCGGATTAGTGCTTATTTCTCCGGTTTTATCCTGAATCCATCCTGCGGGTGCTTCTAAACTTTTGCGCTGCAAAATTTCTAATTTTCCATTGGCAGCAGTTGTAGTAGCAAAATCTGCCACAAATGGAGGTTGGTTTTTAGCTGGTACAGCCACAGCTATGGGGTTTGTACCCAAAAGTCTTTCCAATGAATAGGTTGGTGCTACTAAAGGACTTGCATTTGTCATGGCCATTCCAATCATATCATGTTCCAAGGCCATCATAGCGTGGTAACCCGCTATCCCAAAATGATTGGAGTTTTTAATAGAAACCCAACCAGTACCTACATTTTTGGCCTTTTCTATCACGGTTTTCATTGCCCTTGGTGCCACAACTAAACCCAAACCACGGTCTCCATCAACTACTGCTGTTGAAGGTGTTTCATACACGATCTTAATATTTGGTTTGGCATTTATGCGCTCCTTTTCCCATAACCTGATATAGCCAGAAAGTCTTGCAACTCCATGAGAATCAATGCCTCTCAAATCAGCAGACAACAGAACTTCGGTGGCCAGTTCGGCATCTTCTTCCGGGCAACCCATGGATAAAAATATATTCCGGGTGAATTCATAAAGGGAAGAATACGATATATTAAGAGTTTCAGCCATAACAATTTAAAATAGCCACGAATTACGTGCTTTTAGCTGGAACATTATAACCAAAGAGCAATATTCCCAATAGGTTCAAAGTTTTAATATTGGTTTTTTAAAAGGCTATATTTGTTCAACCATTTTCAAAATAAGCGTTTGTTTTTAAAGCATATTAAGAAGTTTCTATTTATTCCGGTTTTAAGCTTTATCTGTCTTGCTGAAGTTTATAGCCAAGATTCATTAATTTTTTTTAAGCACGTTCCTGCTTCTGGCCTGGATAAGGTTTCACAGGATTCTTATGGAAATTTGTACATCAGCGACATTAAAGGGAACATTAACAAATACGACTCTTTAGGCAATTACCTCATCAATTATTCTCCTCAAAAGCTCGGTACTGTAACTTTGCTAGAGGCTTGGAATACCATCAGAATATTTGTTTTTTACCGTGATTTTCAGGGGTACACAATTTTGGAAAGGTTCCTGGGCCCAATGCCCAGCAATGACCTGAACCAGGAACAGATAGGTTTTGCCAGACAAGCTACCCTGGCCTCAGATTTCAACCTGTGGGTTATTGATGAAACAGATTTTACACTCAAAAAGTATGACCGGCAGTTCAACAGGGTGGTAAATAAAACATCTCTGGACCTGCTCTTGGATGTTCGTGAATATGATATAAGTTTTCTTCGTGAATATCAGAACAACCTATATGTAAATGACAGGAATACAGGTGTTTTAGTTTTTGATGCTTTTGGATCTTACAAGAAAAAAATCCCTTTTAAAGGGATTGATTTCTTCTCATTTCATGACAATGATCTTTTTTACCTTCAAAACGACACCATAAGGTTTTTTGACCTTTACCTTTTTACTGAAAAAACTATGACCCTGCCTACTGGAATGAATTACAAGCGTGTATTAATTCACGATAGGAAGCTTTATGCTATACGGCCCGATGGATTCGATATTTATGATGTAAAAGGAAACCCTAAGAGGCTTCGATAAAACCGAATATCCTAAAATGGTCCAGATTGCGCTAGGATCGCAATGATTATCCTTATCGCTTCAATGAACTCTGCTAATCCCGGAATTTTTATGCTAAAAGATTGTAGTGTAGAACCCGGGCCGAAGGCATCGCGCATACTTTTAAATCTCATTGTATTTAGAAGACAGAGACAAACTTCCTTCACCTCTTTCCAGAATCTAAATAATATTCACCTCAGTTTCAAGATTAACACCAAATTTTTCAAATACACTTTTCTGGATTTCTTCTGCCAGGTGCTTTATTTCTTCACCCGTTGCATTGCCAGGATTAGTCAAAACCAAAGCCTGATTTTTATGAACTGCTGCATTGCCAAGAGATTTCCCCTTCCAGCCGCATTGTTCAATTAACCAGCCTGCTGCAATTTTCCTGAAACCAGCAATTTGGGTGGAATACGTGGGCATTAAAGGATTGTCATTCAACAGTAACTGACAAAAACTTTCATCTACTTCCGGATTTTTAAAGAAGCTGCCGGCATTTCCTATCACTTTTGGATTTGGGAGTTTGCTGCTTCTTATACTTACAATGGTATTGCTTATATCTCTAATGGTAGGCATAGAAATCTCCATTTCCTGAAGGACCTGGTTTATAGCGCCATAGCTCATATTTAATTTATGAAAACCAGGCTTTTTCAGACGAAAATTTACCGACGAAATGAAATAACGACCTTTTGCCTTGTTTTTAAAAATACTGTCGCGATAACCAAATTCGCATTCTTCATTGTTAAAATGTACAATTTGACCGGTTTCAAAGTCAAATGCTTCAAGAGAAACAAAGGTATCTTTAAGCTCCACTCCATATGCACCAATATTTTGTACTGGAGATGCGCCAACTGTTCCGGGTATCAAAGAAAGGTTTTCAATACCGCCTAGCTTATTTTCAACACATTTAAGGACCAGCTCATGCCAGTTTTCTCCGGAACCGGCAGTGACAATAACCGATTGCTCGCTTTCATCTTCAAATGATATTCCGGTAATTTTGTTCCTTAAAACCAAACCTTCAAAGTCCTTGGTAAAAAGCATATTACTTCCCCCGCCAAGGATCAGTTTGTTATTTGTAGAATTGTATTCGCTGCTTTTCCAAATAGCAAGCAATTGATCGTGATTATGTATTTCAGCAAAAAGCTTTGCCTTTGCATGAATACCAAAAGTTGTGAAAGATGAGAGTTGGATGTAGTGTTGAAACATGGCATGAAGGTAAAACAAAATTGATTACCTGATAAACGTCTTTGGGATTTTGAGAAAGGTTTGCCTAAGTTATAGTTGACCATTGAACGAAAGTCACTAAAGAAGAATGAAAAACCTTCCGAGTTTCATTCCAAGCAAAAGCTATTTATTTTTAAAATAAAGCTTAAAAGTAGTACCCACACCTAATTCACTTTCAATCTCTATCTTCCCACCGTTATTTTCGATTATTCTTTTTACAATATAAAGTCCTACACCACTTCCTTCAACATGGCTGTGCAGTCTTTTGAACATCGAAAATACAGTATCTTTTTTATCAGGATTTATACCAAGTCCATTATCTTCCACAGAAAGAAGCATGTAATCACCCAGCATTTCTGTAGTGATTTTCACGATCGCATTTCGGCCCGGATCTTTGTACTTTAATGCATTAGATATTAAATTATAAACTATGCTTTTAAGGCTCCTTGTTGAAAAGAAAATATTTTCTATCTTAAAATCGCTGATGATAATAGCTTTGGCATTTGTAATGAGATTGGTTAGATCATTTTTGACTTCAAACAATATTTCTTCAAAACCTAAATCATTCAAATCATCTTCAAAACCCTTTTGAATACGACTTATTTCAGTTAAATCTAAAATAGTGGTTTTAAACCTATCAATAGAGGTGTGGATCATGTTAAAAATTTGCTCTTCTTCATCATTGCACTTTTCACTGATTAATTCCGAAAGAACATTAACTAAACCCTCCAGATTGGAAATTGGCGATTTCAGGTCATGAGAAGCAGTATAAACAAAGCTATCCAGGTCACTGTTGATCTTTTGTAGCTCTTTGTTTTTTTCAGACAATAATGCCTCAGATTTTTTCAGATCCGAAACATCCACATTGGTACCAAACCATGTTTGAATTTTCCCATTTTCATCAAAAATAGGAACAACTCTGGTTAAAAAGGGCCGATAAATATTGTCGTGACCTTTTAATGGAAATACCATTTCAAAAGGTATTCCTGAATTTATTGAAGTAGTCCATTTTTCAATAACTCCTGGAAGCTCATCCGGGTCATGTACAGACTTCCACCCCCAACCTTCCATCTCTTTTTCTGTGGTGCCTGTATAATTATACCATTGCTTGTTGTACCAAAAAATCCCACCTTCTGAGTCGGCCATCCAGGTAAGGAGAGGAATATTGTCTGCTAAGGTTCTGAATTTCTCTTCACTTTCTTCGATCCTTTTAGCAAAAAGCACTGATTCAGTAACGTCATGGCAAACCACCATCACACCAGTAATTATATCATTCTTTTCCCTGTAAGGTTGGTAAACAAGATTTAAAAACCCTTCCATTTTTATATTGCCGCTATTATAAAAATAAGGGTGATTATTTAAATACAGAGGCTCACCTGTTCGCCGAATATTATCAAAAAGAGGCCTGAAATCCTTTTCAGTTTCGGGAATAACGCTAAATAATGGTTTGCCGAGTAATTCTTCTGTTGTACGGTCGATCAACCTGCCATATGTATTATTCACTATGTCAACAATCATATCTTCACCACGCAGCACAATAATCCCTACAGAAGATTGTTCAACCAACTTCTGAAAACGTTGTTCAGATACTTTAAGGCTTTTTATTAAATTAACATTATTGGTCGTTTCTACCACTGTTACCAATACCCCCCCAACCTGACCTGTTACACTTTCTATTATCGGGCTATAAGCAAAGTCAAAATAACATTCTTCTAAATATCCATTTCTGTTCAAAGGCAGCATTAGTCCTGGAAATCCCACAGGTTTACCTTTCATTACATCCTGAAACATAGGTCCGATAATATTCCATATTTCAGAGAATGTTTCAGTTGTACTAATGCCTAAAGCTTGAGGATGCTTGGTTTCTCCAAGAATAGGACGATACCCATCATTATAAAGCTGAATAAATTCTGGCCCCCATGCTATATACATGCCAAAAGGATTGTTAAGCATGATGGACACCGAAATCTTAAGGGATTCTGGCCAGTTCTCCGGATTTCCCAGAGGAGTTCTTTCCCAATCTTTGTTTCTTATCATCTCCCCCATTTCATCCCCGCCCTGCAGAAAGTAAAATTTGTTGATATTGCCGGAAGACAAGTTTTCCATTACTGGTGTATAATTTAGGGTTTGGTGTAATTTATGAAATTAAAATTAAGTTCATAAATTAATTTCTTTCAGCCAAAAATCAGCTTACTATTCTATATAAAATGTTGTACAACACCTAATTATTTACCCTTACAGGGAAATCAACGAGAATATCCTGTTCACCATCAGCAGGATTAGCAGTTTTTTCTATTCCATTACTGAAATGCCTTAGATTGATATTGAAAATGCTGTTTCCACCAGCGTTTCCGGATTTAATTTTGAATTCAAGGCCAAGCGGTTGGGCAGGGCTCCTCGTATCATAATCTGTGATAATAGTTTGTGCTATTAGGCTTCCTTTGATTGAATAATGGAACCGATGAAAATTTGCTTCCTTTCTAATCTCGTCTGAAACAACCGAAAGTGGAGTTTTTGTATCGTCATAAATTGACTGGCTGACAAAATAAGTTTTATTTACCTCTAATTTTATGGTGTCCGCAACCGGAGGATTTTTCCCTTGTCCATCCGTGTCTCTGAGTGTAAAGGTTTTTGAAATGGTATTATTGGCTGAATCAATGAACTGCAACTGAATTCTCGTGATGTTTTCTTCGTCCCCCGCACCAGGGTTGACTGGTTGCTCTGCAGTTGGGTCAGTTGCCTTATTCTTTTTACAACCGGAAATAGAAATTGCCACAAATGCCAATAGGAAAATAATGTGTTTAGTTTGTTTCATCCTTTTTGAATTTAATGATTCGAATTAATTTTTATTGTAAATGCTGACAGGGACTTTTATTCTTAAAGTAAAATTCCGGCCCATCTCATCAGTAAAATACCTGAAACGGTTCATATAGTCCCGGTAGGCAACATCAAATAAATTATTCACCTGAAAAATTATACTTACTTTCTGTTTTCCAAAGAGGAGGTCGGTCCCTGCCTCTGCATCAAATAAGGTGTAGGCTGCTGGGGGATTAGCATAATCTGAATTTTCTGGTACCCTCCATTGATTTTCGGTACGGTTTAAGGTGAATCTCAAATAAGAGTTATAAGCTTCTTTTATAAATCGTGGCCGATAAACAATTGCAGGACTGTACCTTATAGGCGGGATATTGATTAAGTACCCTTTTTCAGTAATATTTTCTGCTAAAACCAATGAACCTTTTACGATCAGGTTTATGGATTTGGACATTTCATAACTGGCAAACAAATCGGAACCATAAAACCTGGCATCTATTTGGGTATAAGTAAAAGACGGAAATGCACCCCTTATTGTCTGTACCAATTCCAGGTCTGGTTTTAGATAAATAAAGTTCTGTATTTGACTGTAAAACAGGGAACTTTCCAAATTTAATTTCTCTGATTTAGCTTCCAGGCTTGTTACAAGTTTAAATGCCTGTTCAGGCTTTAAGGTAGGGTCCCCAATTTCAATTGCTGCGGCTCCGTGATGCAATCCTTTACTAAACAGCTCGTTTACATTGGGCGGACGCCAGGTAGTTCCTGCATTTGTTCTCCAGTTCAACGCTTTGCTTATTTTATAAATGGCCCCAACAGTTCCCGAAAAATTTGAAAAGCTATACGGCAATAGTTTTACTATTCCATTATCGTTAAGGTATATATCCAGGAATTTTTTATCATATCGTAAACCGGCTTCCAGGTCTGTTTTTCCTAAACCCCATTTTTCAATAATAAAACCTCCAAAAGACTGACTTTTAAAATTTGGTATAAGGAACCTTCCCTGCCAGATATTGGCTTGTTGCATATAAACTGTTCCGATACTTCCTGAAATATTTTTAAAAGGTTTATGTTCCAGGACCAGGTCAGCAGAATGGGTTGTCAATTTTAATTGAAGTTGTGGGATCTCTTTAGATTCATTGGCTATTGAATTTCTTAAAACATCAAATTCTGATCTGTTGTTGAACTGTCGTCCCAAAAGCAAATTCAAACTCCCTATTTTAGCTAAGTAAGCAGAAAATTTTGCCCGCACCAACTCATGTTCCACATGTTGAAAAGGACGGTTGATTTCATAACTAAAACCAGACTTGACAGCTGGTTCCGATTTTTCGATCGCATTTTGCAGGTCAGAGACACTTCCTATATGTGAACCTGAAAAAATCCCTAATGTGGTATTAAACTGACTATAAAATATTTCTCCTGAAAACCACTTTCTGTTATAACCTACAGCATAAGAAAAGTTTTTCTCCTCAAATCCGGTATTTGCCTGATAATAATGAGGCGCTTTAACATTCCCTGCTTTGCTCATTGTGCCTTGCAAACGCCACATTAATGGCAGCCATTTTCCAAATTTCCCCTCAAGAAGTCCTGAAACAGTTCCTTGCCTGTTATTACTCATTCCTACCAAATTCATTTCACCATTGATGCCCGTTTTCAGTGGAAGGTTTCTTGGTTCTACAATGACAACACCCGCTATGGCATCTGATCCGTACCGGACCCCGGCAGCCCCCTTTACTACAGTCATTTTATCAGAAACAAACGGATCTATTTCAGGTGCATGTTCGTTGCCCCATTGCTGACCTTCCTGTCGTAAACCGGCATTTAAAACTAAAACCCGATTACTGTGCAAACCATGAATGACCGGTTTAGAAATAGAATTTCCTGTTTTTAAAGTAGTCACTCCGGGCAATTCTTTTAAAGCATCTCCCAGTGAAAGCCCGCGTGTCCTGTCAAGTTCCTTCCCTGTAAGTGAGGCCCTTGTGAATGATCCTATTTCTTCGGCCTTCTTTCCATAAACCGTTACAGACTCAAGCTGGCAGGTGTCAGTATGCAGAATAATCTGGTCTATCCTGATGTCGGAATTTAATTTGTAAGAGGTAGTAAAAGATTTATATCCAAGGGCAGAATACACTACTGTAACTTTCCCCTGACATAAATTATTTATCTGAAAAAAACCGTTGGAGTCAGTAGAAGCACCTTTTTGAAATTCTTTAATAAAAACAGAGGCGTATTGAAATGGCTTCCCGGTTTCACCATCCAGAACATTTCCTTTTAATACAGCATTGCAAGAGTCCGGTTGTGCAAATAAAACTCCCGGAACTAATATTAAATTGAAAAGAAAAAATAAAAAACAGAATTTCAAACTCCTAAATGATTTTTAACAAAAGTAGTTTGAAGATTCTGTAAATGCAACAATGTTGCATTTACAGCAACCACTCTCAAAAATTTAATAAGCTTAATCCTTCTTTTGTAATAGCACAGTTAATCCATTCAGGATCAAAGGAAGGATCATATTTTTTATAAAACTTTATGGCAGGCTCATTCCAGTCCAGCACTTGCCAATGCAATTTGCCTGCACCTTCTTCCCTTGCAACCTTAATTGTTGCTTCCATTAATTTCCGGCCTATTCCTTTTCCTCTAAAAGCTTCATTTACAATAATATCGTCTATATAAATTGATTTTCCTTTCCAGGTTGAATAGCTGTAATAATAAACTGACATCCCACAAACTGTTCCGTTTACTTCGGCTAGCAAGGCGTAAAATGCAGGATGAGGCCCAAATCCTTCCAACCGCATTTGTTCTTCAGTATTTTTAACTTCTTCTGGTTGCTTTTCAAATTCAGCAAGTTCATGCACCAATTTCATCATGACTGGAACATCATTTTTTAAAGCCTTTCTTATTTCAATTTTCATTTCGAAATACCTTTCTCTTTTAAATAGTCCTGAAGTGAATCTGGTGTTCCCAAATCCCACACGGCCTTAGCTTTAGAAATACCTACCAAATCTCCTTTGGCTATCATTTTCTGGTAAACCGGAATAACATAATATTCCCCTTTGGTAGTTTCTTTGTTTGCGATCATTTCATTTGAAAAATTGACAAACTCCTTCCCGTTCGAAAAATAGTACATACCGGTACTGGCGTGGGAAGAAATTCTTACCTTTTCAGCAACTTCTACTACTTTGCCATTTTTATCAACAGCAGCAAAACTCCACCTGTCGCCAGGCATATCTGCCACAGAAATCAATCCTTTGCAATCGCTTGCTTTATTTTGAATATCCTTCCCTATTTCAGATTTTACAATGGTGTCTGAGCCAATTATCAAAACATCCTCATTTTTATTGATATATTCAGTAGCGGAAAGTACAGTACATAACTGGCCTTGCGTTACTTCCTCTATCAAAACCAGTTTTGTCCTTTCAATTTTGTATTCTGTAAGGTAATTGGTTATCCCATAAAGTTCTTCATGTTCCTTTAATGCCACTATAACCAATTCAGAATATTCTATACCTTTTATGCTGGCAAGGCTAGTGATAAACATGGGAATTCCATTTACAAGTATGAGAGGTTTAGGTCTTTCATATCCATGCCCTTCAAACCGGGAACCCCGGCCTGCCATTGGTAAAACTATGATCATTTCGATTTTCCGAGTTGTTGCAGCGTATTTTCAGAAATACTATGCCAGTCTGAATATCTCAGTGCCCTGTCATCGATGTACAAGTCGGCGTTGGGTTTTCCGAAGAATATTTCATCATATTGAATATCATGTCTTTGAAGCCAGTCTAAAGTGATCAACCCGATGTTTTTCATGACTTTCCCTACATTGCTATTGCAGGTGGCCATGTTCCTGGCTGTTTGGATGATGATGTGATGGCCATTCTTTTTCAGTTCCTTCAATTTCTCTACTGCACCTTCATGGGGCAAAAGATCAGCATAAAATTCCCCTTCCTGACGGATAGGGCAGATGGTTCCATCAAGGTCAATTACAATTCTCATATATCTAGGATGTTGTGGCACTAAATTTATCGTGTATATTCAATAGTTTTAATAACAAAGAATATTTATTTTGCTGAAACAAAGGTTTTAATTTTTTAAAGACCCATTACAGCCTACGAATAACATGAATGAATAATATTTATAAGATTATTACAGTGGCAATAGGGGTTCTGTTCCTATTCTATTTTATCCATTTATTTGACGAACTGCCCAAAATTAATTTTCGGGATTTCCTGCGGGAAGTAAATTGGTTTTATGTATGCATTTCCCTCATGGCGTATTTATTATCCCATGCTTTAAGGGCATTGAGGATAGCAATATTAATGGGAAGGCAAGACTACAGCTTACTCAAGCTAGTATATCTTCAATATTACACCAACGGTATCAACCTTATTTTACCCTTTAAATTAGGAGAAGTTTACAGGATTATAGAATTCAATAAAATTATAAAAGACAATAATAAATTGGTATTGACCATTATAGCCGAAAAAACACTTGATCTTTTAGTCTTATTTATCTGGGCTATACTCGCTATTTCTTTTCTCGGTAACGGCATTGTAGAATTAAAAATCGTGATCTGGGTTATTTCCGCCCTCATCATGTTTTCAATGGGCATATTTTTTGTTTTGCCTGAAAACCTAAAAACACTAAATCTTGTGCTTGCAAAAAGGTATAATACACGTACGGTGATTTATGTATTATCCCTGACTACCAAAATATTAAATGTAATTTCTAACATCAAAATCATTTTGAGAAGTAATTTTTCCACGATTTCTCTGATAACATTGATGATTTGGTTACTTGAAGTTGTTGGCTTTGCCTATCTGTTGCCCTTTATGACTGAAAAGTTACAGGTTTGGTTATTATCCATCCTGGTATTTTTGTCTTCCCTTATTCCTAGTGCATCTCTTGGTTTGGGAGGTTTACAATTAGGTTTTTCTTCACTGGATTATAAGGCCAGCCAATTCAACAGTTTACTTATTAGCCTTACATATCAAGCCTTTATATTCTCTCCGGCAGTATTATTGGGTTTACTACTCCATCTGGTAGTGATCCTGAATAAAAAATCAAAACAGCAATTAAAATGATCAACAAACTTATCTGTATATATCTTGATCATCAGACGGTTTCGCCAGAAGTCGGGACCATTATAAATGTGAACAGGTATGGAGATATCCTTTATAAAAAGCAGAAATTAAAACTTTATCACAAACTCCTTTATGCTGAAGCAGGAGAAAGTAACTTTATTAGTATCTCTAATCCAGATCAATTAATTAGCGCCCTTGAAGATATAAGACTTCATCCTGGCAGCTTTGTTATTATACACCATTCTTCGTTTGCTGTAATAAACAAGGAACAGTTCAAACTATTTATCGAGAAAATTAAATACCTGGAAACTGACCTTTCCGTAGCTGATTTTGATGAGCAAAAGCCTTTCATGATGCTCAACTCTAAAACTGCCATTACCACTCTTGAAAAAATATACAAATCGCCGGAGAGTGCTGATTTTATACTGGAACACGAGGTAACAACAGCAGAGAAATTCAAACTTGAAAAATTTTATAAAACCTTGCGGAACTCTGTTGAGTTTATCGAATTTTTACACACAAACTTTGAAGCACGATTTTTCAATTCTATTGAGAAAGATGAATTGTATATCACTAAACGGTCTGATAAGTTAAAAAAAATTGAAAATGAATATCAATACTATGAGTTCCTGCCTGATAGTTTAAAGGTCTTCTATCTTAAGCCAACTGATTTTGTAAAAACAGACCAATGGTGCTCTTATAAACTTGAAAAACTGAATATCCCAGATGTTTCCATTCAATGGGTACACAACTCTTTCACTAATAAGCAGTTTTCTATCTTACTTAATAAATTGTTTATATTCCTAACCAGGAGACCCATTAAAACTATAAAAGCTTCAGAATCAGCACAGGTTATAGAATCTTTTTATGTTAAAAAAGTTGATGAAAGAATTCAGGACCTTAAAACAAAACCAGAATTTACTGCTATTGCAGAAATCGTAAATAACAGTACTTCCTACAAAAATATAGACAACCTTTTCGAGCAATACCGGGTTAAACTTAATACTATACTTAAAAAACAAAAGTATGAACCGGTACTTGCCTTAAGCCATGGAGACCTCTGTGCTTCAAACATGCTGTACGATAAACGTATTGACATGCTAAAACTAATAGACCCAAGAGGTGCTGATACACATGAAGGACTATATTTTGACTCCTATTATGATGTGGCCAAACTTTCACATTCCATTATGGGGGATTATGATTTGATAAACAACGGATTATTCGACCTGGAATACGACAATAATTTGCAGATTTCGCTCAAACTTGACTTAATGCCTAATAAGGCAACTTACCAGGAACAATTTAAAATTATGCTTGAGAAACATGATTATAACTATGAACTTGTAAGGATCTTTGAAGCTTCATTGTTCCTCAGCATGTTACCGTTGCATATAGACAATCCTAAAAAAGTGCTTGCATTTATTTTGAATGCTACGAATATCTTAACTGAAATTCCCGGAGATGTATAATTTTTTTGAAATTAAAGACCGCACCTTTCTTATTTCCAGTTATGTGTTTGTGGTGTTGTTTTCTATATTTCCTTTATTCTTTAGCCTACCCTTTCGTATACACCTGGATTTACCTTACGAAGGTGCTTACCGTTTGTATTTAGGGCAGGCTCCTTACAAAGATTTTGGAATTCCGTTTGGATTTGGCTTTTTTATTGTTCCCACTTTTTTCTTCCATCTTTTCGGCCCAAATTTTAGCTCACTGCTCTTTGGGCAGGTTTTCTTAAATGTTGTTTCTGGTATAACTTTAATAAGTGTTTTAAAATCACTTAATATAACCAAACCAGTACTCTTCCTTTCTGTTTTTGTCTATTGTTTAAGCTACATTTTCATTTACTTCTGGCCCTGGCATACCCACACAGCCTTTACATTTGGTTTGATTGCCATCGCCCTAATTCTCAAATACGACAAGGAAAGCACCATTCAGCGACAAGTATTAATCATGATTTGTGCTGGCCTGTTTTCATTTTTGTCATTTTTTACCAAACAGGATTACGGAGGGCTGAACCTGGTATTTTGCTTAATTATCCTTGCCTATTTATCCTTTTTGAATAAAAGCGTCTGGGCTTTGGGGGCATTTGTTTTAGCCTATGGTGCTACAGCTTTAATCTGCATTGTGCCTTGGTTAAAACATGGATTTGGATATTGGTTTAATCATGGCCAGGCACCTCACAGTTCCAGATTGGCCTTGGGGGATTTTCTGAACGAAATTTTTATGGCTTCAGACTGGGAGAAATTTTACCTACTGGTTTTTGTCATCATTCTGCTTGTTTATGCTTCTGACCTAAAGAATTTCATCCATGATAAGCATAAGGTAATCACCTTTTTAATATGCACCGGAATGATTGTAGAAGCATTGCTGACGAAAGTTACAAGCAGGAACTCAACAGGCACTACTACCTATTTCCACGCTTTTGCAGTTGCTTTTATTTTAACTCATTTAAGAGATAAAATAGAAATGCACAAAACATTTAACATATTTCTGTTGATGGTCTTTACTTTTTTGTGGTGGTCGCCGATGTACTGGAAGTATGCAAGTAGGATGTTCCCAATAAGTGAAAGTAAAATTCCCAGGAAGGATAATGGTCCTAAAGTTCAATCTGGCTGGGAGCTATCTGAATTTAAAACCTTTAAAAAAATAAAGTTGCCAACTGGCACAATTGAAGGCATGAGAAGGTTAAAAACTTTACCAGCGTTACCTGTGAATGCCAAAGTGATGAACATGACAGAACTTACTTCGCTTCCTGAAGAACTAGGTTATCAACCTTTATCAGGAATTCCATTGTGGTACGATTTGGGCGTATCAATATTCCCAAAGCAGGTTAAAGAAATATGCGATAACATAAAAGGCAAAAAATACGATATGGTGCTTTTTGAAGAAGTCCCGGACCTGGACAACTATTTTCCGGAAGAAGTACGGGATAACCTTAAACTTAACTACAAAAACATAGACACTTTTCGCGCTCCAAGACAGGAAGACAATGCTTTTATAGAAGTATACGTCAGACAATAACACGATGGATCTATCGCTTATTATTCCTTGTTACAATGAGGAGCAAAACATACCGCTTATCTTTAAAAGGATATTAGAAATTATTCCTTCGGATATCCAATTGGAAGTCATTTTAGTAAATAATGGCTCCAAAGACAAAACAAGAGAAGTAATTCTGGAAAACATTGCTAAAATAAATTCCGGATTTGTTATCTGTGATGTGCCAGTCAATATTGGTTACGGACATGGGATATTAAGCGGACTAGCTGTCGCTAAGGGTGAAACTTTATCCTGGACACATGCAGATATGCAAACTGACCCAGAAGATGTTATCAAGGCATACAGGTTATACAAATCTTTTAAAGATAATACAGTTTTTATTAAAGGAGAACGAAAAAACAGGGCATTCGGCCCCAATTTTTTTACCTGGGGAATGGGCATAATCGCTTCAGTCACGTTAAGAGAAACCTTGCACGATATTGGGGCACAACCAAAATTATTCAGCAGGGAATTTTACGATAAACATTTGAAATCAGGTGCGCCTTCGGATTTCTCACTGGATTTATATGCCATGTACTGGGCTAAAAAATTCGGAAGAATAGAAATCTTCCCTGTATTTTTCGCAAACCGTGCTTTTGGGGAAGCTAAAGGCGGAGGCAGTTTAAAAACAAGGATCAAGGTGACCAAAAGGGTCCTCAATTTTATTTTTGATTTAAAGAAAAAACTAAATAATTAGTTTTGAAATATCTTCTGAAGGCCCTGATCAGATTTTATCAATTCGGAATTTCCCCATATTTCCCAAAATCCTGCCGATTTACTCCAACATGTTCTGAATATGCTATTGTTGCTATCAATAAACATGGTGTACTAAAAGGGAGTTCGTTGGCTTTAAAACGAATTTCAAAATGTCATCCTTGGGGAGGACATGGATATGATCCGGTGCCATAAAAAGGTTAGGCATTAAAAAGGCCCTTGATCTAAATCAATGGCTTTTTAAATATTAAACTTTTTCAGAAATTATCTCTCTTATATCATCTATGATCTTGTTGGCAAGATAAGTAGCTGTCGCTAAACTTTCAGATTCTGAATATATACGGATAATTGGCTCCGTGTTTGACTTTCTTAAATGTACCCACTCCTTTTCAAAATCAATCCTAACGCCATCAACTGTGTTGATTGGCTGTTTCTTGTATTTATTTTTGATCTCCCCAAGTATCTGGTCTACGTCAATTTCAGGTGTGAGTTCTATCTTGTTTTTGGAAATTGAATAGTTAGGATAACCAGCCCTTAATTTTGAAATAGATTTCCCAAACTTTGCCAGGTGAGTAAGGAACAATGCTATTCCAACCAATGCATCACGTCCATAATGGAACTCAGGATAAATGACGCCTCCGTTTCCTTCTCCTCCAATTACAGCATTGTTAGCTTTCATGGTTTCAACTACATTCACTTCTCCTACAGCTGATGCGAAATATTGTCCGCCCGCCTTTTCTGTAATATCCTTTAAAGCTCTTGTGGAGGATAAATTTGAAACCGTATTCCCAATATTATTCCGAAGAACATATTCTGCTACGGTTACCAATGTATATTCCTCACCAAACATACTGCCGTCTTCACAGATAAAACATAACCTGTCCACATCGGGGTCAACTACAATTCCAAGATCGAATTTTCCCTTTTCGATTTCTGAAGATATATGAGTTAGGTTTTCAGCAAGTGGCTCAGGATTGTGTGGAAAATGACCAGTTGGTTCGCAGAAATATTCCGTAACATTCTGTACGCCAAGGGCTCTCAGTAACATTGGGACTGCAATACCGCCTGTCGAATTTACAGCATCCACTGCAATGCTGAAATTTCTGTTCGAAATAGCTTCAACATCTACAAGGTCCAGTTTTAATATTTCTTCAATGTGTTTTGCTATATAAGTATCATCTTGTGAATAACTCCCATTTTTATTTACTTCAACAAAAACGAATGATTCTTCTTCCGCTATAGATAATACTTCGGCACCATCTTCTGCAGATATAAATTCTCCTTTTTCATTCAATAGTTTTAATGCGTTCCACTGAACAGGATTGTGACTTGCTGTAATGATAATCCCGCCGATTGCATTTTCCATTGTAACTGCAATTTCTACAGTTGGAGTAGTACTAAGGCCAAGATCGAGAACATCCAGGCCTAAGGCCATAAGTGTGGAAGATACGATTGCAGAGATTGACTCTCCGGTCGGTCGGGCATCTCTTCCAAGAATTACTTTACGGCCTACATTCTTGTTCTTCAGATAGGTTCCAAATGCTGCAGTAAATTTTACAACATCTAATGGAGACAGAGATTCGCCTGATTTACCGCCAATGGTACCGCGAATGCCAGAAATTGATTTAATTAATGCCACTTTTTATAGATAAAGGTTTATGCAAATTTAACTTTCTCAAAACGATTAAGAAACCTTCTCAATACATTTTATCCTTTTTGTTTAGAACCTAAACAAATTTTAAGCTGAAAAAGTTAAAATATCGAGCCATTATAAAGTTTTCATGATAGCCACAAAAATTGACGTTTAATTCTGGCTATATAAAAAAGTAATCTGCTTTATAAAATTATTTTTCAAGCTGTTCAAAACATTCGGTTACTTATTTTGGTTTATAGCAATTAATTATATTAATTTTATAATAATAAATTGACTTATTCTAACATAAGAACTAACTAACAGGTATGAAATTTATTCAATTAATGAAACTGACTTTATTTCTTTTCATGACCATTTCGATTTCACATGCTCAAACCGCAGTGGAAATCAACGGGAAATTGAAATTAGTTGGGAATCAATTAAGCTCTGAATGTGGAAACGCAGTCCAACTTCGTGGAATGAGTACACACGGATTACAATGGTATGGGAACTGTGTAAATAACAGTGCTTTTACTTCACTAAAAAACAATTGGAATGCAGATATTGTCCGCCTGGCCATGTATGTTGATGAAGGTGGTTATTTAACTGACCCCAATGGTTATAAAACAAAAATAGATACCTGGATTGATCAGATAGGTGCATTAGGGATGTATTGTCTAATCGACTGGCATTCCTTAAACCCAGGAGACCCAAACACACATACTACTGAAGCTAAGGACTTTTGGAATTATATATCAGCGAAGCACAAAGGTAAAAAACATGTTCTATATGAAATATGCAACGAACCAAATGGCGTTACATGGGGAACAATCAAAAACTTTGCAAACCAAATAATTCCGGTTATTAGGGCAAATGATCCTGAAACAATTATTATTGTAGGTACACCTCAATGGAGCGGAAAACCAGGTGATGTAGTAAGTGGCGGGTCACTTACAAGCCCAAATGCCTATAATGTTATGTACACTTTTCATTTCTATGCATCCAGTCATGCAAGTTACCGTCCGGAAGTACAAAAGGCAGCAGGTTCTATTCCGATTTTTGCCACAGAATGGGGACTTAGTGATGCATCAGGTGGAGGTAGCCTTAATTTAGCTGAAGGCCAGCTTTGGATGGATATTTTCAATGGAAACAATGATGGAAAACAAAAGATAAGCTGGTGCAACTGGAGTTTTTCTGATAAAAGTGAATCATCCGCAGCTTTAAACCCTGGTTCATGTGCAAGTAGCAGTTGGACAAATACCACCGCTTCAGGTACGCAGGTAAAATCATGGATAAGTAGTCCTGCCAAAAATTTTATTTCCTGTACAACTGCCTCGGTTGTTACAAGTGGTATTACCTCCCCGGCAAATAATGCATCCTTTAATAAAGGAACAAATATTACAATAACAGCTTCAGCAGCAACTACCCAGGGAACAATTACAAAAGTTGAATTCTTTGAAGGAGCAACCCTTCTGGGTACTTCAACTAATTCTCCATACAGCATTTCAATTTCAACACTTGCTTTAGGATCTCATAGTATTACTTCAAAAGCCACGGACTCTAACGGATCTACAGCGACCAGTCCTCCTGTTGCTGTCACAGTCAATAATTCAGTTGTTACTTCTTCCATAACATCACCAGCAAATAATGCTTCTTTCAATCAGGGTGCAAGTATCACCATATCAGCCTCTGCAGCAACCACCCAGGGATCAATTACAAAAGTCGAATTTTTTGAAGGAGCAACCCTTCTGGGTACTTCAACTTCTTCGCCTTTCAGCATTTCAATTTCAACACTTGCTCCAGGATCTCATAATATTACGGCAAAAGCAACGGACTCTAACGGATCTACAGCGACCAGCACTCCTGTTAGCATCGTTGTGAATAATTCTGTTGTTAGTTCATCCATAATATCACCGGCCAATAATGCTTCTTTCAATCAGGGTACAAGTATCACCATAACAGCCTCTGCAGCAACCACCCAGGGATCAATTACAAAAGTCGAATTCTTTGAAGGAGCAACCCTTCTCGGTACTTCAACTTCTTCCCCATTCAGCATTTCAATTTCAACACTAGTTCCAGGTTCTCATAATATTACCGCCAAAGCAACGGACTCTAACGGATCGACTTCTACCAGCACTCCTGTTAGCATCGTTGTGAATAATTCAGTTGTTACTTCTTCCATAATATCACCAGCAAATAATTCTTCTATAGTAACAGGAAATGGGATTAATGTTAATGCAACAGCATCAACAACGAGCGGCAGTATTACCAAGATTGAATTTTATGTAGATAATGTTCTTTCAGCCACCGATGTTTCTTCTCCTTATCAATTTTCTACCGGAACTAATCTTAGTGTTGGAAGCCATATCCTTTCAATCAAGGCTTTTGATTCCAATAATTCTGTTAACAGCCAAAGTATTTCAATAACCGTTATAAATTCTCCCTTAACATTAGACTTAACCTCACCTACAAACGCTGATTATACTATAGGAACTGATATTATAATATCAGCAGATGCTTCTACAACTGTTGGAAGTATTTCAAAATTAGAATTTTATATTGACGGAACCCTCATGGGTTCTGATTTTACCACACCATATTCTTATACGGCAACAGGATTAAATTCGGGAAGCCATATTATTTATGCCAAAGCTTTTGATTCTAATAACAATACATCGGTAACAACTTCCAAAACAATAAACTTATATACACCAGTTTATAAAGTTACAAATGCTCCTATTGTGGATGGGAACATTGATGTAATTTGGAAAAATTCTTCAATCCCAACATCTTATTTGACTAAAACCATTGTAAATACAAGTGTAGGTGCAAGTGACTTGTCTGGAAGTTTCAAAACTTTATGGGACAACAATTATATTTATGTTCTAGGTGACATTACGGATGACCTTAAAAATAATGATAGTCCTGAGGCCTATAATGATGATGCTGTTGAAGTATACCTTGATATCAATAATGATAAAGCTACAACTTATGGAACTAATGACGCACAATACACTTTTGGATGGAATGATGGTACAATAGTAGCATCTCTTCCTGGTGGCCATTCAATAACAGGTATTACTTATTCAATTGCTGATAAACCTGGAGGATATATTTTCGAAGCTCGTATTCCGTGGTCCGCATTAGCAGCAAGTCCAATGCCTGGCCATAAAGTAGGTTTTGACTTTATGATTAATGATGATGACGATGGAGGACTTAGAGATGGTAAAATGTCATGGAATTCCACAACAGACAATGCCTACCAGGACCCTTCATTATTTGGAACTGTTATATTAATGGATGCATTACCATGTCCGTTACCTGGAAATGCAGGAAATATCCTGGGTAACCACACTATATGTTCACAATCTACTGGACAGGTATTTTCTATTTCAAGTGTTCCAAATGCAAACGGATACAATTGGGTTTTACCAGCTGGTTACACCATTACCAACGGCCTTAATACTACGGTAATAACTGTTTCATTAAATTCCGGCGCAACTTCAGGGCCAATTAGTGTAACACCAACCAATAACTGCGGAAACGGTCTGAGTTCAACTCTGGCAATTCAAGTAAACTCCCTTCCTTTCTTATCCATAAACTCTACTAAAAACATTGTCTGCCAGGGAGATGCTGTTACATTAACTGGTAGTGGGGCTTCGGCTTATGCATTTGATAATGGTGTAAAAAATGAAATACCCTTTATACCAGATATAACAAAAAGTTACCAGATGACAGGTACAGATGTGAATGGCTGTCAAAAAAGCATCTCCACCAGCATTATAGTCAATGCCCGTCCGGGAATACCCGTGATAGTTGCCCCGACGCCATTGTGCAATAACGTTTCAAATGACTTTACTATTTCATCTTCAGTAAAAGGATCCGTTTATAACTGGACAGCAACAAGTTCCACAAATATCGCAGGTCAGAATTCACCTAAAGCCAGCATTACTTTTAAAACCGGCTTAACCTCTGCTGATGTCACAGTTACTGAAACCAACAGTTTAAATTGTACAAGCTCCGCTGGTAGACAAACAGTTTTTTTTACTTCTTGTACATTATCGGGCATTTCAGAAAGTGATATTGCGGACCAACTGAAAATATTCCCTAATCCATTCCAAAACAACATCAATATTTCTTTGGGCTCACTTGCTGGAGAAACCAGCAAAATAGAACTTACAGATATTGAAGGGAAAATTGTGGGTAGCAGAGAAAAAAATATGCTATCAGATCAAAATACCTTAGGTGAAAATTTACAAGCTGGGCAATACATCCTGAGAATAATAACTGAGTATAAGGTTATTGTAAGATCAGTTATAAAAATTCAATAAAATATATTGTGAAGATTGAGCTTATATTTAAGCTCAATCTTCACAATATATTACTATTTACCTTCCGGAATAGGCATTACCTTAGATTGTTTATAATTCGCCAGAACTACCATAGATTGCATATTCCCTATTTCTTCTATCTGGCTTAGTTTATCTAAAATCAATTTTTGATAACTTGGTATATCGGTAGTTAAAACCTTTAAGAGAAAGTCACCTGAACCCGTTATATGATGACATTCTATAACCTCCTGTAAGCTTCCTATTTTCTCCACAAAAGCATTGATCTGGTTCATTTTATGGCTTGAAAGGGATATAAGAATAAAAATACTTACTCCTAACCCAAGCATTTGAGTGTCAAGCTGGGCATGATAACTTTTTATAAGTCCGGAAGACTCAAGTTTTTTTACACGCTCCAATGTGGGGGCAGGCGAAAGCCCTATTTCTTTTGATAATTGTGCATTTGTAATTTTAGCATCAGACTGGAGTATTTCCAGTATTTTCCTGTCTATTTTATCTAGTTTGAAATTCATATTTAATTCTTTCTAATGAGACCAAGGATTTACCTGAAAATTAGGCTAATTAACAATTCAAGTAATACAATATTGCTGATTTAGCCAAATATTATTTTTCCAAATATTCTAAAACAACATTTTGAGCATGTAAAAGCTCATCTTCCTTAGTGCAGTAAGGTGGAGAAAGATAAAGTGCATTTCCAAGCGGTCTTAAAAGCAAATCCTTATCTAGGAAGTATTGATAGGCATCCTCTGATTGTGAATCAAAATATCCTTTCGACTTTTCTGGTCGCTGGCTCATGGTTAAAATAGTACCAATACTTGCAAACCATTCCAGCTTTTTATTTCCTTCTAATTTTTTTAGGAACTGGCTTTGAATTTGGGAAATCATATCAATTTTCCTTTTGCAATCATCACTTAAAAGCAGGTCAAGGCTTGCATTGGCCGCAGCGCATGAAAGAGCATTACCGGTATACGAATGCCCATGAAGAAAAATTTTTCTCTTGTCGGTACTATTAAATGCCTCGTAAATATTTTTTGTGGCTGCTGTTGCTCCTAATGGTAGAAAGCCGCCCGTTATTCCTTTTGACAAACAAATTATATCTGGTTTTATAGTGAAATGTTCAGAAGCAAACAATTTGCCGGTTCGTCCAAATCCAGTCATAACTTCATCAGCAACAAGCAATACTTCGTTATCCCGACAAAGCTTAAGTATTTTTTCCTGTAACGCTTTGTTGAATAATCGCATACCGCCCACTCCCTGAATCAGAGGCTCATAAACTAATGCAGCAACAAGACCAGAGTTAAATTCCCTTTTCAGTACCTCGAGAGTTTTAGAAATATTTTGTTCATCTGGAAAAGGAAGATAAACAACTTCAAAGAGATGATTTTGAAAGGGCTGGTTAAAAGGTTCCGGTCCAGCAAGAGACATTGCCCCAAAAGTATCACCATGATATCCTCCTTCAAATGCCAGAATCCGGGTCTTTTGTTTACCTGCATTGTACCAATACTGCAATGCCATTTTTAATCCTACTTCTACCGCTGTACTTCCATTATCAGAAAAAAAGATTTTGTCCATTTTTCCGGGAAGTATAGCTATTAATCTTTCGGCAAGATGAATAGCTGGTTCGTGTGAAAAACCTGAAAAGATGACATGACTTAATGTTTCTGCTTGTTTTTGAATTGCCTGAACTATATGAGGATGATTGTGTCCATGTAAGTTTACCCACCATGACGAGACCATGTCTGATAATATCCTACCTTCGGTTGTATATATTTTATTGCCTAACGCCCTTTCAACCAGAATATTTGGAGAATTCTTGAAAATATCAAAAGGATGCCATACAAATTTCTTGTCTTTATCAGCTAAAGAATTACTGTTCATCAAGCTTTAGTTTTTTGGAATATGCTAAAATTACGTCAGTATTAATTTCATCCTCTTCATTTATTACCAAAAGGGTTTTCAAGCCCGAAATTTTGGATATAATATCAATCGCCCCAAAAGTATCATTTCCATTAAATACCAGGCCTCTTATCAGCGTATCTCTTCTTTTCAATTCATTTATACTTAGCAATGCATGGTTTATACAGCCTAAATAAAGGCGTATAACCAAAACGATTTCTATTTTTTCAACTGATATAAAATCTAATAGAAATTCCCCCCTTTCATTAAGTGGGACCAACAAACCTCCTGCACCCTCAATTATCAGGTGGTTGTTAGTTTTTGGGACATTAAATTCGCTTAAAGCAATTAATTTATTTTCAAGAGAAGCCGCTTTGTGTGGTGAAACAGGTTCTTTAAACAAATAAGTTTCTGAAAATATCCTTACAGGAAAGGATATTAATTTCTTTAAACTGGAGGAATCTGAGATCTGACCTGTTTGAACTGGCTTCCAATAATCTGCTTTTAAATGCTGGCAAAATATTGCGGAAACAAGCGTTTTGCCACAATCAGTTCCTATAGCTGTGATAAATAAGTTCAATGGAGCGATTTTCTTTCTTCTTCGATTACTTCAAGAAGCATTTTCTCGAAATCATCAAGGCTTTTGTAAAATTTAAACTTCATATCTTTGTTCTGTCGCTTTAGTTCCTGCACTAATTTCAATGCAAGGTCAATTGAATCTACTTCTGCACCTTCCAGGTTAGGTTCCCAATCTATTCCAGCCAAAATATATTCTTTGTACATGCCAATGCACCAATTCTCCATAAATTCTGAAAGGTGAAGGAATTTAGGCTTGTAAACTTCCCATTCGTCAACAGCACATAATTTTGCCAATTCCTCAGATGACCAAAATGGATAAACTACAGTATCTTCCAGTTCACATGAATCTGCATTTGACCAACCTTGATCACAATGAAGTCCCCAAACCTTTTCATGATTAACTAACTGTATTATAAATTTTTGCTTTTGTTCTTCTGCATCCATCGTCTTACTATATACTTTCAATATGGATGGCAATATCTTAAAAAAATAAATCAGATGTTCAGACCATTCGACATATCTGATCACCATTGAAAATAATTTTAGGTAAATTGCTGGAATAAACTTAAAACCTATGCTTCATTCTATATATGTTGTCTATTAAGATATTTACTTTCAACCCATTACAAGAAAACACATATGTTCTTTGGGACGAAACTATGGAATGTATAATTATTGATCCTGGGTGTTACGATAAAGAAGAAAAACAAAAACTGAAATCATTTATTGAAGATTCCAAGCTTAAACCTGTCAGGTTATTAAATACACATTGCCACGTAGACCACGTTTTAGGCAATGCTTTTATTTTCAGTTCTTATGGTTTGAAAGTAGAAACAAGCAAAATTGAAGAAGCACAATTAAGAAGTGTAAAAACATATGCTCCAATGTATGGTTTCCATCAATTTGAAGAATCAGAAGTAGGGAACCATATTGAAGAAGGTGAGACAATTAGCTTTGGAAACTCAATCCTGGAAATTCTTTCTGTTCCTGGCCACAGTCCGGGGCATTTAGCTTTTCTTAACAAAGAACAAAACATTTGTATTGCAGGAGATGTGCTTTTCAGAGGAAGTATAGGTAGGACAGATCTTCCCGGAGGAAATTTTTCCCAACTTGAAAAAAGCATAAAAAGCAAACTGTATACCTTACCAGGGACAATGCAGATTTATCCTGGACATGGTCCTAAAACTGATATAAATTATGAAAAGGTTAATAATCCTTATGTAAGAAGTTAACTTTCTAATAGATACTATTACTTATTAATTAATTAACCTTTTAATAAGGTGAATCAATTTTAATTTCTATAGTTTTGTAGTTAATCAAAATATAAAATTGAAAGGTAAAGCTACCTGAATGTAAATATTGATATATTGTTGAAAGGTAATATGCTACTCCTGAATTGTGTTTAGAATCAAATTATTAATCTATATGAAAAAATTACTACTTTTTTGTTTTCTAATTTTTGGGCGCATCATTGTAATAGCCCAACAGGATCCATTATATAGTTCTTATATGCAAAATCCTTTGCTTATCAATCCTGCTTACACTGGTACTTATAATATGTTCAGCGTCACAGCATTGTCAAGGTGGCAATGGGTAAATATGTCTGGGGCACCAGTTACTAATAGTCTTACCGCACATTCTTCTATATATAAGAATAAATTAGGAGTGGGGGCTATATTGGTGAATGATAGGTTTGGTATAAATAATAATTATGAGGGCTATGGAACGTTTGCTTATAAGATTAATATGGGTGAAAAGGAAGATAATGTGCTTTCTTTCGGGATGCAGGCCGGAATAATGAATTATAATTTTAATTATCTCCAGGATGGATTAAGAATCAAAGATGAGGAAGATCCTAATTTCCCAAAAGGAAGGATAAATGCAACTGAGCCTAATTTTGGAGCAGGTGTATTTTACAGAAATGAAAAACTTTTTGCAGGATTTTCTGCACCGAAAATTTTAAACAGCAAGTTTGCCGAATTAAACAATGGCACATCTCAATACAGGAGGCATTTCTTTTTTACAGGGGGTTATTTATTTGACCTAATCAATTTTCAGGTAAAACCATCGTTTTTAATCAAATATGTAGATGGGGCACCTGTCTCAATAGATATAAATGGGAGTGTTTTAATTAAAGATTTTATATGGCTTGGAACCTCTATAAGAAACTTAAATACAATTGTGTTAATGACCCAATTGCAATTAACAGACAATTTCAGATTAGGTTATGCTCTAGATATACCCATCAATAAG
The DNA here is from genome assembly GCA_025360395.1 of Cytophagales bacterium. GTDB lineage: Bacteria > Bacteroidota > Bacteroidia > Cytophagales > UBA9547 > UBA9547. The sequence continues at coordinate 25,688 of JANYCH010000172.1, forward strand.
GTTATCAAAACCAGCTATGGATCACATGAATTAATGTTAAACATGGATCTTAAGCTCTTAAAAAGCCACGATATAGGTTTTAGATATTTTTAAGGAATTGTTTTTGCAAAGTAGATTGTTAAGGCAATTCTACTTCTTCCTGGATAAAACATCCCAGTTTCACCTTATCGCCGCTTTTGGCTTCTCCAGACCTGTATAGTTCGGTAAGATTTGCATTTTCCTTCCAGGCGTCAGACTCTTCACTGTTAGATAGGCTCCAGGCAATATTTGATAAGAGAATATGAAAAGCAGCTAATTCTTTAGCTGTCTGAAAGTTGCAGGTTCGTTCTCCTTTTTGATATAATTTTGATAAAAATCTTAATCCTTCAGTTTCATCAGGAAGAAGTTCATGAACTGTTATTGCGTATTGTTTTGCTTTTTTAAAATCCCTTAGATTTTCTGAAGCGGTTGCCATTCCTAAATAACCATCGGCTTTTTCAATAGGACTTGATGCGCTTTTTATTGCAAGGTCGTAACTTTCCAATGCCTGAGAATATTTTTTCTCAGACATACTATTATTAGCCTTGATCATAAAGTCTGTGAAATTATTAACCAGCTCTTTTTTTTCAACAACACCAGGATTATTAGCTGCCAATGTATTCGTTGCTTTTGGGTCGCTGGATACCAAAGCTGTTTTTATTTCCATGCCTTTAGGGGTTGCGCAGCCACGCTGGACTAGCAATGTTGCCACGCTTTGAGTTTCTTCAGATCCTTCCCTGCCAGATAGTAAGTCCGGATGAAGGTATCCGTGCAATTGGCCACAACTCATTTTCGGACATTTAATCAATTCTCTTTTTAAGCTTTTGTATGGAGCTTTCCAGAGATGGTCATTGTAGGCCATTGCCTTACTTTTTGTAAACTGCCATAAAGAATCAATATTCACCTTGTCATGGAGGTCACAGGCGCAAAAAGCCATCATTTTCAGGTTATATGGATGGAGGTTCTCTTTGTCAGCATCATATATCCTTTTATAAAGAGCACAATACCTGCGCAAACTATCTGGTTGTTTGTAATAATAATCTCTAACATCCCGGCCTTTATAGTTCAATACTTCAATTGGGTTTCTGCTGGAGGCAAACCATTTATCGTACAAAACCATTAAACTATCAAACAAATATTTTGAATGTTTGTCCCTTCCTGCTAGTTTATGGTTATAATATAGCTTCGCATTATAGAAGAAACAATCGGGTTGCCGTGGGTTTTCTTTAAGGGTTTCGGTGATGAGTTCATGGGCCTGTTCATGGTCATGATGCTTCACAAGTACTTGTAAATGCTCACAAACAGAAGGCATATCCAACTCAACTGCTTTTTGCTGGCCATGGTCATGATGATATCCGGAATTAGAATATTGCTGGGCTGAGACCTGCAAAACGCCCCAAAATAATAGGCAACCTATTATTTTACTGTATCTAAAAGGAATTTTAAAGTTGAATGAATTCAAAGCCTTTAAGCTTAATAATTTTTGGAGTAAACCAAATTTAGCTTCTTTCTTTGCCACTCACAACTCTGATGCCTTCTTTTAGCTAAAGATTTCTACTTGAATAATTTCAAAAGCCTTTACTCATGTAAATAAATGCGCATTTTGTAATTGCGAGCTATAAAAATGAAACCTATTGAAGTAATAAACATCATCCCAACAAAGAACCAGTAATAGTTGGCACCAACAAGCTTAGAAGTTCCATCCGGATTTTGGATCACATAATTGATTATGGCCGTTATCAGGTTTCCCAGTGAAATGGAAAGCATATACATCCCCATAATCAGAGATTTCATATTATGTGGTGCTTGTGAATAAGAGAATTCTAAACCGGTACCATATACTAAAACTTCTGAGGCCGTAAGGATAATATATGCAACCACCTGCCACATGATTGATATTTCAATATGCTCCTGTATTTTTTCTTCGGCCAATGCTATGACAATAAATGAAATGGCAGCCAAAAACATTCCAATAGAAATTTTCCTTAATGACGTTAGAGGGAAAAATTTACTGACTTGTGGATATAGAAAATAAGAGAAAAATGGTACAAAAATGATGACAAATAAAGCATTTAAAAATTGAAGCTGGTCAGGAAGCATGTCAAAATTAATAAAACCCAGGTCCACATGCTTGCTCATATATTTGGAATCGGCCTGAATAACCCAGGCAGAACCAGTCTGCTCCCAAAGAGACCAGAAGACTGAGAAAAAAAGGTAAATAATACCTATTGCTTTTAAAGTTTCAATAACCTCTGGTTCTTTAAAACCATCAACATATTTTTTAAGCCCTACAGGTGGTACTGTTATATATTTATGTCTTCCCATCCAGAAAACGACTGTTGCGGCCATCATTAAAATACCAGGTACTCCAAAAGCAACGTGAGGTCCATATTCTCTTAGTAAATAAGGGGTTAAAAGGATTGAAAATATAGATCCTATGTTTATTGACAGATAAAACATGTTGTATACCTTTTCCAGAAGATAGGAGTTTGATTTATTAAATTGATCTCCTACATGGGCCGAAACGCATGGTTTAATACCTCCTGAACCCAATGCTATTAATGTTAATCCCAGCGAAAGGCCCAAACGGGTTTCGTCCCATGCCAGGGCAAGGTGTCCTGCACAGTATACTAAGGACAAAACAATGATTGTCCTGTATTTTCCCCAAAGAATATCTGATAATAAAGCCCCCAGTATTGGAAAAAAATAATTAGCTGTTAAAAACATATGATACCAGACTTTACTTTCTTCATTGCTCATCGGGTCTGGCTGACCGGCCGCATCCATGAGATATTTGGTCATGAAAATAGTCAGTATGGTTTTCATCCCATAATAACTAAACCTTTCTGCAAGTTCGTTGCCAATAATATATGCTATGCCTTTCGGCATTTTGTTATTATTATTTTCCATAATTGATGTTCTACAGATGCAAAACCTTCAAATTAAAATACTAATCGACTACTAAAATAATTTTTAACTAAAAATCTGTCAGCTTTTTAAAAAATAACACACTATGTTTCTAGTTTTGTTCAATAACAAATATAAGTTTCATATGTACCAGGTACTTTTAATAATCCATTCAATTTTAAGATATGCATTTCTTTTTTCAGCCTTATATGCTATCTATCGGTCCGTTTCTGGTTGGCAAAATAAGTTGCCATATACAGATAGGGACAATAAGGCAAGTGTATTTTTGATTCTGTTTACCCACTCCCAGGTGGTAATTGGCTTGCTATTGTATTTTGTATTCAGCCCTTATACTGCAACTCCAATGAAAGAAGCGATGAAAGACAGTGTTTTGAGATTTTGGAAAGTGGAGCATATCTCCATGATGTTAATAGCAGCAGTTCTGATTCAGGTTGGAAGGATCGTTTCTAAAAAAGCATCAACAGATTTGGAGAAGCATAAAAAGGCCGCAATTTTTTACATAATAGGCTTATTGTTGGTTTTGGCAAGTATTCCCTGGCCATTTGCCAACGTTGCAAGACCTTGGTTAAGGTATTAAAAAAAGGCCTGATCAGTTTCCTGACCAGGCCTTTCTTTAAAGATTTTAGTAAGTGTTATTCTTTTGATTTTGACTTACTTTCTTTCTCTGTTTTATTTGATTTGTTAGCACTCTTTGCAGGAGTTGCTTTTGCGGATTTACTTTTCTCGTTCTTCATAGCTATTGTTATTTATTTAGGATTTATATTAAATTTCCATGCCATACAACGGGGATATGGGGTTTAAACCTGTCTGAACAGAACACTATAATTTACTTTTGGCATACTTTCAAATTGTTTATCAGAAGGCTGAAAACTGCAATAATCAGTAAATTTGGTCCCAACCAAGTGCTATCCAAGAAAAAAGAGATATTTTGCAGCATTAATCCCTATTAGCTATCATAAGGCAACCATTATTTATTTTAGCATGAGGGTACTTTTAAAAACATAAAAGAATTAAAATAATGAATCGTTTCAAAATAACCCTGATAGTACTTTCATCAATAACTGTTGGGCTTTTAAGTGGGTTTATCCTCGCTTCTGATGATAAAAATAATGAAGCATTGACTAACGGATTGAACAAAATGCGGGAAATACTTACTTATGTCAATCATGATTATGTAGATACCGTAAACACAGAAAAACTTATTGATTTTGGTATTCAGAAAATGCTAGCAAAACTAGATCCCCATACGGTTTATATTACTAAATCTGAAACTGAGCAAACGAAACTACAGCTCGAAAGCAATTTTGATGGAATTGGAGTAGAATTTAATCTTATCAGAGATACAATTGTTGTGGTTGCCCCTATAACAGGGGGGCCTTCCGAACAATTAGGAATTTTATCCGGTGACAAAATTATAAATATTGACGGCGAGAATGTGGCAGGTGTTCACATGACCAACATGGGTGTGTTTAAAAGGCTGAGAGGAACAAAAGGAACAAAAGTAAAAGTCAAAATAAAACGCGGAGCTTCACCTAAACTTGTAGATTACACAATTACCAGGGACAAAATCCCAAGCATTTCTGTTGATGTAAGTTATATGATTGACGATTCAACTGGTTTTGCCAAAGTAACGCGTTTTACTGCTACTACAGATCAAGAGCTTCATGCAAGCCTTCAGAAATTAAAAGACAAGGGTATGAAAAAATTAGTTCTTGATTTAAGGGACAACTCCGGGGGATACCTGAATACTGCTGTTAAAATGGCAGATGAATTTCTTTCATCCAACAGGAACATTGTCTATACTAAATCAAAGAATACCAGATATGATCAGAGATATAATACCTCGCCACTTAATGATGGTTTATTCGAGAAAGGCCCTTTAATTGTATTAATAAATGAAGGCAGTGCCTCTGCTTCAGAAATTGTTTCCGGAGCATTGCAGGATAATGACAGGGCTTTGGTAATAGGAAGAAGATCATTTGGTAAAGGTCTGGTCCAAATGCCAATTTCCCTATCCGACGGATCGGAATTGAGGCTTACTATATCAAGATACTACATCCCGAGTGGAAGGTGCATACAAAAACCATATTCTATGGACGATGAAGGCGAAGCCTATCAAAAAGATCTTTTAAACCGGTTTAAAAAGGGAGAATTCTTTAGCGCCGACAGTATTAAACAAAGTGATTCAGTTAAATATAAAACACTTTCAGGACGTATTGTTTATGGAGGAGGAGGTATTATGCCCGATTATTTTGTAGCAAGGGATACAACACCCTATACAACTACGCTGGCTGAAATGTACAATAAAGATGTTTTAAGGGAATATTCCCTTCAATACTTTATCAATAATAAAAAGAAACTGGAAAAACTTACACTAATTGAATACAAAAAGAATTTTAATATTTCAGACGTTCAATGGAATGAAATCCTTCAATTGGCAAAAAATTCGGGGGTGAAAACAAAAGACGACGAGCTTAAAAGGTCAGAATTGTTTATCAAAAACCAGATCAAGGCACTCATTGCAAGGTCCATATGGAAAAATGAAGGTTATTATTCAGTTACAAATGAGAATGATGAGCTATTACAGAATTCTTTAAAACTTTTTGGGAAGGCACGTCAGATCACTAAATAATACTTTAAAATTCAAAATGATACTAGAAGCCATAAGTACCCTGAATAAAAAACTTTTATTCTTAAGGCTACTTTTAGCTACTTTAATTCTACTTGACCTTTTATATGCAAAGTTATATTTTCCTAAAAGTACAAGTGATTTTGACCTTTTCGAACTGAGGTTTACAATTTCCATCCTGCTTGCAGCAAACTTTGCTGCAAGCTATTTTTTTGATTACCGGAATACTGTCTTTAACCTTTTTACTTATTGTTGTCTATTAATTAATACAGCCTTCGAGCTTTACCTGCTGTATGTACATAAGTTTCACTTCGTCAATGTTTCCGAGTTCTTATTTACGTTATTAATTTCTAGTCTTTTATTTCCTAAAATTAGAATAGTCGCAATTTATTTATCAATTGTTTTTTTAATTATAGTTTCTTTAAATATTTCTCTTGGAACTGAAATCAGCGAGTTAATATCCAGGACCATTCTTATAGGACTTTTTTCTTGCATAGTCTGCATTTTTAGTTCACTTAAACTACACTTTGAAAACAAATTCCTGCAGCGTGGCAACCTGCTAAAATACCTTTATCATGAATCCTGGGACGTCATAATATTGGCCGATCCAAAATCTAATTCATTAAAGTTTATTAATTCTATTGGCAAGTCTGTCTTTAATATTGATAAGAATACCACTATAACAGACATAAAACTCGATATTTTGCTGAATAAAAGGGGTATTGAATTAAGTAATAAAACAATTGAAAAGGAAATAGAAGTTAAGGGCAGGTTTCAACAGAATATTAAATTTATAAGAGAAAATGGAGAATTGTTTTCCGGAGAACTACATATTGAAATAATTCCTGAAAACAATAAAAACTTATGGATGATCAGGATTGTAGATCTTACACATCAATATAATATTAACAAAAAGCTTTCAGAAAATCAGGCAACATTCGTCCGTTTACTGGATGCAATTCCTCATAAAATATTTTTGAAGGATCCACAGAGTAAATTTTTAATTGTAAACAAAATTGTAGAAGAAGCACATAACCATGAGAAAGGGTTCTTTATTGGTAAAACTGATATTGACCTTTTTCCATTTGAAAAAGCACAGTTATTTTTAGATCAGGAGAAAGACGTAATTCAAAACCTTAAGACTATATCTTTTACAGAAGAAAAGGTAATTATGGCTGATGGAAATGAAAAAGTCTTTCAGATTACCAAAATGCCCTTTTTCCTGCCAGATCTTAAAAAATATGGATTATTCGGATTAGGAATAGACATCACTCAAATAAACAACTATCAGGATAAGTTAAGGAAAAGTGAGGCCAGTTATAGAACACTGATGGAACAGGCATCAGATGGTATCTACTCTTCAGATAAATATGGGATTATTACAGACGCTAATCCCAAAGCATGCCATATGCTCGGCTATTCAAAAGGGGAATTGGTGGGAATCAATGTAAAATCTCTTGCTGATGAAAAGGACGATAGAATTTTCAATGTAGAGTCTATCGATTTTAATGAAAAAAAATCTCTCATAGTAGAGCGTAAGTTCAAAAGAAAAGATGGCAGTATTTTCATTGTAGAACTTTCTGTAACTATTCTGCCTGATGGTGGTCATCAGGGTATCATGCGTGATATCACTGAAAGAAAGCGAATGGAGAAAATTGTGCTGGACAATGAAAAGAAATTCCGCGCATTGATTGACAGTTCATATGACATTACAGCCATTTTGGATGAAAACCTGATCGTTAATTTTATTAGCCCGTCAGTTTTAAAAATACTTGGTTATTTGCCTAAGAAAATAGAAAATCGCACTCCTTTCGATCTTATTCATCCGGAAGACAAGCTTCTGACGGAAAACTTTTTACGAAATCTTCTTACTTCTCCCAAAGAATTTAAAATCCTGAAAGAAATCCGCATGCGGGCATTTCAAGGATCATATAAATATTTCGAAGTTGCAGGTAACAACCTGGTTGGGGATCAGGCAATTAATGGTTTGGTAATAAACCTTCATGATATAACGGAAAGAAAGAACTCAG
>JANYCH010000213.1 GCA_025360395.1 Cytophagales bacterium
ATAAAATGCATGATTTATGTTTGAATGGTGCTGATGTGTATGTAGCTGTTTTTGACGGAGGTTTTCAAAATGCCAATCAAATTGCTTCTTTAAGTCATATTTTTCAGCAAGGGAGACTGAAATTTACATACAACATTGTAGACCGTGTAGATAATGTTTATTTAAGGCATGTGCATGGTACCAACGTATTGTCATGTTTGGCAGGTTATACTCCAGGTAAACTAATCGGGACCGGCTATGGTGCCGATTTTGCCCTAATTATTACTGAAGATGTTAAAAGTGAAAAGGTAATAGAAGAATATTACTGGCTAAAGGGAGCGGAAATCGCTGACAGTTTGGGAGTTGATATTATTTCATCATCTCTCGGATATTATCATTTTGATGATTCTACCGAAGATCACCAGCTTTCTGAATTGGATGGAAAAACAACAATCATTACAAAAGCAGCATTAATGGCTGCAAGGAAAGGAATGTTGGTTGTGAATAGTGCGGGCAATAATTATTCCGACAATAGCTGGAGGAAAATCGTATTTCCTTGTGATGCTGATTCAATTTTGTCAGTCGGGGCTGTCGACAATAGTTTTTCAAAATCATCCTTTAGTGCAGTGGGGCCTACAGCAGATGGAAGGATAAAACCAGAGGTGAGTGCTTTTGGATCCGGTGTTACAATTAACAATTCAGGAAACAATTATTATACGGGCTCAGGAACTTCATATTCAGCTCCCTTAGTGGCAGGATTGGCAGCAGGTTTGTGGCAATCTAATAAAAATATTACCAACATAGAATTACGAAATGCCATTATACAGTCTTCAAGCAACAATTTAAGTCCAAATAATGATATAGGGAATGGAGTGCCTGATTTTGAAAAGGCTTATAATCTTTTAAATTCAAGGATATTTTCCAGGTGTAAAGAGATAATTAATAATTACGATATTTACCCAAATCCTGTTAGCGACTTGTTGACTATCCAATCAGGAAATTTCTCTGAAGGAACTGAATATTATTTATTCGACTTAAATGGAAAAGAAATTACCAATGGGAAAATTAATGTACAAAGCTTTGCAAAACTAAAGCTGGATTTTTCTCACCTGGGTCCGGGTATTTATATTCTAAAAATCGGAGACAAGCAGCACAAAATAGTAAAAATTTGATCAGCGATCACGCTTGAACTAACTACGTTTCTTTCTGAATAAATAGATCTTATTTTCTTCTCCGTGAAGTAACCTGATGATATTTTTCTGGTGAGTTAGTACCACAATAGCAAACATCACATATCCAAAAATGACCATAAAATGCTGCGAAGGTAAAAACCTTGGAGAGAGCATGAGCAAAGGATATGCGAATGCTGCAGTAATAGACCCTAAGGAAACATAATTTGTTGTTAAAAAGATAACAAGAAATATTATCAGGCAAATAAGGGCTAATTCCGAGTTGATCCCAAAAACCATTCCCAGTGATGTTGCTACACCTTTTCCACCTTTAAAATTGGCAAATAATGGAAATATATGACCTACAACAGCAAGAGCGCCAAAAAGCATACCATAAAGCGGAATATACTTTTCATGAATGTTTGTATTGTGGATTAAAATATAAGAAATGATGGTAGCTGTCCATCCTTTGAAAGCATCAATAACAAGGACAATTATACCTGGTTTAGTTCCTAAAACCCTAAAAGTGTTTGTAGCACCAGCGTTCCCGCTTCCAAAATTTCTAACATCAATACCGAAAAAAGCCTCTCCATACCAAATTGCAGTTGGCAGAGAACCAATTGCATAAGCACCTAAACAATAAAGAATCGCTGTGATAGCATCTAAAACCATATATTTTCTCTAAATAATTACATTATTGTTAATACAAAGTTAACAATAAAATTATTAAATATTCCCAACGAGGGTTAGGCCAAAAAGGTTGTGGCTAGCAGAAAGAAAATGGTTTCATAAATGAAATCTGCTATAATTGGTTATTTTTGACAAAATTTCGTTTTATGTTCCGCCTGCTTTATCTGACAATTTTAACTTTATTGTTTTTAGCCTCCTGTAACTCTGCCAAAAGACATATAAGGCTAGGTGATAAAAGGTTTAAAAAAGGAGAGTTTGATTTTGCCGCTGAAAATTATAAAACGGCCATTGCAAAAGGAGCCAAAACCGGAGATGTTTACTTTAAGGTTGCTGAAAGTTACAGAAGGTCAAATAGATTAATCGAAGCAGGGCCTTTTTACAAACAAGCAATTGATGCTGGCGTTAAAAAGGATACAGCATTATTTTTTCAGGCTGTTTATCTTAAGAATCTTGGGGAATATGAAAATGCAAAGGGAGCATTTAATCAGTATTTAAAAGTTGGTTCAACAACAGATTTTATAAGAAAGGCTAAAAGGGAAGTGGCCTTCTTGGAAAACGTGAGAACTTTATTACTAAAAGATGTTCCATTTAAAGTTAAAAACGCATCTTCAATAAATACAGAATTCTCAGAGTTCAGTCCGGCTAAATACAAAGACCACGTTGTTTTTTCTTCAGATCGGGGCATGGACATAACGTATCGTGCTACGGGTAATGGCTTTTACAGTTTGTATGAGTTCAAACCTGATAATTTTGCTGAGGGAACAGGTGCATTAACATTATTTGATAAAACCCTTGAGGAAGATGGTGTACATTCTGCCTGTGCAACTTTTACCAAAGATGGCAAAACAATGGTTTTTGCAAAGAGTAACAATGGTAGCAAAAAAGGAAGCAAGGGAGGCACAATCCAGGAAACTGATTTATATCTTTCAACTTATAACGAAGGAAAATGGTCTATTCCCGTCATCATCAGCCCAAGCCTTCCAAATGCCTGGGAATCAACTCCCTGCTTTTCAGCAGACGATAAAATCTTATATTTTTCTTCTAACAGATCGGGAGGTTATGGTGGGGTAGATATTTATCGTTGTGCTGTTTTAGACAATGGTAAATTTGGAACACCTTACAATCTGGGTTCCAAAATCAACACCTCGGGCAATGAAATGTTCCCTTTTGTCTCCGGTGACAGCAAACTGTATTTTGCTTCAGATGGCCATGCCGGACTAGGAAGCCTGGACGTATTCATTGCTTCAAAAGATACATCAAGGAACATCACCATTGAAAACCTTGGTTATCCCATTAACAGTAGTTATGACGATTTTGGCCTAAGTTTTATATCTCCTGAAGTGGGGTATTTTTGTTCAGACCGACCAGGAGGAAAAGGAAATGACGATATTTATTATTTCGCTTTCTCACCTGATGCACGTAAAAAAGTAGATTATAACCTGGTTGTTTACACTCAAAAAAACAATGAAACAGGAAATGATATCCCCCTTGAAGGAGTAAATGTTAAAATGCTAAATGAAAAAGATTCAGTAATTCATGAGTTTGTTTCAAAGCCAGAGGGGAAAATGGTATTACCGGTACAAACAGAAAAGAATTATAGTTTTGTTGCCACCAAAAAAGGATTTTTTACAAAGAGGCAGACATTTTCTACAGTTGGCAGGACAGTCCCTCAATTTCAGTTAAAAGATAGTATTAATGTAATCACCTTTGAAACTGACCTTGATCTTGATTCAATAATTCTTGAAAAGGAGATTGTTCTGGATAATATATATTATGATTATAACAAAGCTGATATCAGGCCGGATGCTGCTAAAGAACTTGACAAATTGGTAGGCATATTAAAAGACAACCCTGAAATATCTATAGAACTTGGGTCACATACAGATAGCCGAGGTAATAACGATTATAATCTAAAACTATCTCAAAGAAGGGCAGAATCTGCAGTAAATTATATTGTTTCTAAGGAGGTAAGTGCGGATCGTGTGACCGCAATTGGATATGGTGAAGAAAAACATTTGGTAGAAGATGCCACCACTGAAGAAGAACATCAAATGAACAGAAGGACAGAATTTAAAGTTGTAAAAATCGGAAAGAGATAATTTAACTAATCCTCAAATGCTTCAATCAGCTCCGGAAGCAAGTTTTCTGGGCTGCCAAAATGCTCTATAAACTCGAACTCTTTGTTCACTTTTGAAAATTCTTTTCTGAATATTTCCCTTGTAGGATTATCAACCCCTCCACTAATAATCACCATATCATAAGGCCGTTCTCCAAAACTTTTCAAAGCTGATTCTTTATCTGTTACACCAACAGCCTCAAACTCTTTTCCTTTTAAAAAATCCAAAACTGCCAACAGGGTTTCAGCATGCGGACAAATTACAAAGGCAAGTATTGGTTCCATATCAGGCTTATAGGTATTGGCAAATGGCTGTTAGCATACAAAATTATGAAAAGCTATTAGCTAAAAGCTATTACCCATAAGCTTATTTTTACTATTTTTGAATATGTACGCAGTGGTGGATATTGAAACTACAGGAGGAAACGCCAGCTTTGGGCGGATCATTGAAGTGGCTGTGGTAGTTCACGATGGAGAAAAAATCACTGAAACATTTAGCAGCCTTGTAAATCCCTGCTGCATTATTCCCCCTTTTATTACTTCTTTAACAGGTATCTCTAATAATATGGTGGCAAATGCACCAAAATTTGAAGAAATAGCCGTCCGACTCCACAGGATTACAGAAAATAAAGTATTTGTTGCCCACAATGTCAATTTTGATTATTCATTTATTAAGAAAGAATTCTCCCTCCTAAATGTTGATTTTGATCGTAAAAAACTTTGTACAGTAAGATTAGCCAGAAAACTGGTTCCTGGTGTAAAGAAATATAATCTCGGAAGTATATGTGGCCATTTTGGTATTACCATTCACGATCGGCACAGAGCTCTTGGGGATGCAGAAGCAACTGCAGAATTATTAAATCATCTACTATTAAGAGATCCTAATCAGGAAACTATAAAACATTCTCTTAAGCGTAACAGCAAAGAAATGTCCTTACCCCCTCACATTTCAAGAATCATACTTGATAATTTGCCCAACACCCATGGAGTTTATTTTTTCCATGATTCAACAGGTAAAGTTATTTATGTTGGTAAAGCTATTGATATTAAAGATAGAGTAGGACAACATTTTTCGGGAAACACTCA
>JANYCH010000227.1 GCA_025360395.1 Cytophagales bacterium
CCGTAACTTCCCTGGCTAATTGGATCGCCCGTGAAGCATACAAGATATCCTGCATGGTTTCTATCCCACTTACCTCGTCAAAAAACCATCCGCAACTGGTATACATTAACATTGCATGGTATTGCATTTCAAGCAGTTTCAATACTTTGATATATTGATCTGGCTTTAACTTTTTCTTAGCCCTGCTATCGATAAATTCTTTAACTCTCTCCTTATTTCGGTCGCGGATAACTTGTATGTAAGAGTCCCTGATTTCCCAAATGTCTTTAACCAGCGGGCTAAGCTCCTTTTCATATAGTGGCACAAGCTGATCCCGCACCCAATCAAATGCAGCTCTCAAAGGCCCTCTCCATTTCTGATTATAATTTGGTGTACCTGCATTACAACCGCAATCGCTTCTCCATCTTTCAATGCCATGAGAACAACTCCAGGAAGATGCTTCAATGATCTGAGCTTCATATTCCGGTGGATTTTTTTCCAGGAATTCAGCATAAATGGTCACTTTAGTATTTGAACATTTTTCTATGTTATGCAAGCAATAAGACAAAGCCATTTCTCCAAAATGATGATGATGCCCATAGCTTTCCCCGTCCGTGGCAATGTTTATTATTTCAGGTGTATCGTTATCAGAAAGACAACCAAGTAACCTGTTGCAAAATTTATTACCGTCATCAAGCAGGTGCTCAAATGCGATCCCCATAGAAACCGGCCCATCATAAAAAAACAAAGAGATTTTGGCACCGGAAGGTAGATTACACAAATAAGCCCTTCTTGGATCTATTCTTGCATTTGTAGCGTCATGCCAGTTTTCTTCCCCTGGTTTTCTAAAACTTTTAGCCTGATAGGGAGACAGGATCGTAAACTTAATTTCATGCTTTGCTAATAATTCAAGTGTTAGCGTGTCCATAGCAGCTTCTCCGCACCACATTCCTTCTGGTTTTCGCTGAAACCTGGCTTCAAAATCCTTTATCCCCCAGATAATCTGGGTTTCTTTATCCCTGTCATTGGCCAGGGGCATAATCATGTGGTTATAGGCCTGGGCAATAGCAGAACCATGTCCCGAGTATCTTTTTTGACTTTCCCTGTCAGCATCTAAAATTACCTGGTAGGTTTCCGGTTGGTTTTTTTCCATCCATTCCAGCAAGGTAGGGCCATAATTAAAGCTGATGTATTCGTAGTTATTTACTATATCTACGATTGCACCATCTTTGTCCAAAATACGCGATGCGGCATTTCTAGCATAGCATTGTGCTAAAATACGATGATTCCAATCGTGAAAAGGATAGGCCGAATCCTGGATCTCAATATCGTTCAACCACGGATTTTCTCTCGGTGGTTGGTAAAAGTGCCCATGGACACATACGAATTTATTGCCAGCCATTAGTTATTTAGTATAGATTATGATTGAATGTCCTTTGATTATGATCGAATCGCCAATATTTGCCTGATCGGCTGCCACCTTTCCGGGCCCAAGCCAGACATTATCAGCCGAATCAAGGAAGAGTTTCCAATCAGAACCTAAGGGAATGGAGAAAATCGCATCTTCTTTATTATAATTGATCACGATGTAAACATCATTTTCTTCCGCCATTTCAAAATGACGGGTAATTTTCAGAAGACCTTTCTCCTCATCCATCTGAACATTTAAGGAATCCCTGTCGGTATGTTTAAAAGAAGGATGTTCTTTTCTGAACCTTATCAATTTTTTATAGTACTCAAACAAAGTAACCTTATTCTGTTCTTCGCCGAAATTCCAGTTAAGCTTAGACTTGTTGAAGGTTTCTTCATCATAAGGATCCGGTGCTTCGCCCTGGAAATTGAAATAAGAAAATTCCTTTTTCCGTCCTTCCCTTATTCCTTCGATGAGGGCTTTATCTGTATGGCTTATGAAATATTGAAATGGTGCATTCTCTGCAAATTCTTCTCCCATAAATAACATTGGGACAGATGGGGAAATCAGTACAGACCCAGCCATCACTTTCAAGGCCTCAAAAGATACCAATGTGCTTATCCTGTCACCCAGCAGCCTGTTACCAACCTGATCATGGTTCTGACAAAATATGACAAACTGCGAAAAAGGATTAGTTTTAGGCAAATTGCCAAATGTTTTTTTGCGGTGTTTGGAATAATGACCGGAGTACACAAAAGTATCCTGAAACGCCCGTCTCATATGTTCTAGCATTCCAAAGTCTTCATAATAGCCATCAGTATCTCCAGTTATTACAGATCTTAAAGCATGATGAAATTCGTCGCACCATTGCCCGTCAAGGCCATACCCACCTTCCGTTACAGGACTAATGTATTTTGGATCGTTAAGATCGCACTCGCCGATTAAAATATGGCCTCGTCCGGTTTCCTGCTCTAATTCTTTTACTGCAAGTGTGAGTTCTTTAGCAAAATGAAATGCTCCCATGTCTTTACAGGCATGGATGGCATCTAACCGAAGTGCATCCACATGATAGTCGCGAAACCACATCAGGGCATTCTGGATGAAATAATTCCTCACTTCATCACTGTGGGCATCATCAAAATTTATGGCTGATCCCCAAGGAGTGGAATATTTATCAGTATGATATTTGCCAAATTTTTCATGATAACTGCCTTCCGGCCCGAAGTGATTGTATACAGCATCGATTATTACTGCAATTCCAGATTGATGACAAGCGTCAACAAGTTTTTTTAAACCTTCCGGACCACCGTAAGAACTCTGGACAGCAAAAGGATAAACGCCATCGTAACCCCAATTTCTGTTACCTGGAAACTGGCCAACCGGCATAATTTCTATTGCATTGATCCCTAATTCATTCAGATATGGGATTTTGGTAATTATACCTTCAAATGTTCCGTCCTCTGTAAATGTCCCTGTATGAAGTTCATATATAATCATTTCCTTCAAAGGCATGCCTTTCCATTCAGCATCCGTCCAGTTAAATGCACTATGGTCAGTGATCTGACTTGGACCATGAATATCTTGAGGCTGGTATTGTGAAGCTGGGTCAGGCCATTTTTCACCGTCCACCTCGATCAAATATAAATCTGATGGAATTACTTCTTTTGAAGATCCGGTCCAGTAACCAAATTCCCCTTTTTGAAATACTAATTCTTTATTGTTTTTAGAAACAATAACAGCCTTTACCGATTTTGCTTCCGGGGCCCAAACACTAAATTCACATTTACCATTCTGGTAATGGCTACCAATAGATCTTCTCATTTTTCAATTAAAACATAAACAGTCAGGGTACTCATATCAAAATATTCATACCATCGTTCTAATTGTTTTGGAATGATTTTTTTGATCGCTTACAAGCCCGGAAATCCAAAATGTGGCATTAAAAGCCCGAATAATTCCCCTTCAAATTCCTTCCTATTATGAATGAAGATATTAAACTGACTGATTTTCACAGAATCTTTATTGGAAAGGCTCCTACTGAATTTCTGCTTGAAGTATTGGTTCGTACAATTCTGGTTTACTTAGTGTTTTTTATGGTAATGAGATTACTGGGAAAACGCATGAATGGCCAGCTGACAGTTACCGAAATGGTCCTGATCTTAACATTGGGAGCAATTATATCTGTCCCTATGCAGGCTGTTGACAAAGGATTGATTCAGGGAATGGTTGTTTTGATTTGTGCGCTTATTTTTCAGCGTACACTTAGCTGGTTTGCATTTAAAAATGCTGGTTTTGCAAAGCTTACACAAGGGAGCGCAAAAATTCTTATAAAAGACGGCGTTTTGCAAATGGGAGAATTAAGAAAAAATAGAGTTTCCCAGGAACTGATTTTCAGCAAATTAAGAAGCGAAAATATCTTTAACCTGGGCCAGGTAAAAAGGCTATATGTAGAAGCAGCAGGTTTATACAGCATATATCTTCAAGATGATGAAAAACCTGGACTGTCAACATTACCTGATCCGGACAGCAATATTATTTCAGGACAAAAAAAGGCGGAAGGTATACTAGCATGCAGCATTTGCGGGACAACATTGAAAAATAAAGAAAAAGATAAATGCCCTAATTGTAGCGAAAAAAGGTGGACAAGCGCTGTTATATAATCTAATTAATTATGAACCAGGAGGATATAAATATTGACGATTGGGAAAGAATACTGATGGGGCTGGTCCCACCGATCTTTTTAATCGAAGTTGTGTTTCGGATCGTCTTTACTTTTATTGTATTGCTGGTTGCGATAAGGTTATTGGGGAACCGCCTGGCGCTGGATATGAGCAGGCTGGAACTTGTAACTAAAGTAACCCTTGCATCGGCTCTGGGCATGTCGCTGCAAAGCCCTGATAGTGGATTACTTCCCAGCCTGGTTGTTGCGATAGTGGCAGTAGTGGCCGCCAGAATTATTTCATATTTTTCTTCAAGACACCGCAAATTTGAAATATTCACACAGGATAGTCTTAGTGTTTTAGTGGAAGACGATGTAATGCACAGAGAAAACATGTCTAAAAACTATATATGCAGGCAACGTTTATTAGCACAATTAAGATCAAATAGTATTTACCACCTAGGAGAAGTTAAGAGATTATATATTGAAGCAAATGGCTCATTCACTCTCATAAAATGTGATAATCCCGGCAATGGCTTATCTGTAATTCCTGAATGGGACCGTGAAATGAGAAAGGAGCAAAAGTATACAGATCAGAAAGTATGCTCCAATTGTGGGAAAGAAAAAAACAATTCAGATAAATGCGGTAACTGTAATGAATCAAACTGGGAAAATGCCGTTGCCGGATCAGTAAAAGAAAAACAAAATGAAAACAAGGTTGACGAATCAGCACTTGAATTACATTAATAAGAAAGAGCAAATAAAGAAAAATTAAGATTAAGATAAGACTTCCTTTATGTCAATGTTAAAGAGGGAGGCCGTTAAGCATCCCTCTTTAAATTAATAAGCTATACAGGATTATTGATTGAAGTATTGTTAAACCTTTCAGTCATATTTCTTACAACCTCTTCCCCTTTGGCATATAAGTCATCAAATTGTCCTCTATATTGATTTATAAAACTTTTCCCTTTATCAGATTTCAAGAAATAGGCAGCCCCAGCTACTGCGGCCAATCCTAATAAGCTATTTATTCTCATTTTGCAGGTTATTTATTTGATGTTAAAGATAAAATTCCATGCCATAGTAGTAGTTTGCATGGAAACACCAATAAAAGCAACTTATGAGAATAGCACTTGTCCAAACCAGCATTTATTGGGAAGATATTCAGGCAAACCTGTCAAATCTTGAGGAAAAAATCTGGAAAATGGACAAGGTTGCAGATGTGATCATTTTGCCTGAAATGTTTAGCACTGGTTTTAGCATGAATGCTGAAAAACTCTCTGAGCCTTCTAACCTAACTACCCACAAATGGATGAAACAAATAGCAGCTCAAACGATGGCAGCTATAACAGGAAGTTATATTGTAAGAGACAATGGGAAATTTTATAATAGGCTAATCTGGGTCCAACCAGATGGAACTACCTTTAAATACGACAAAAGGCATGTTTTCACTATGGCTGGTGAAGACAAAGTATTTGAAAAGGGGAAGGGTAAATTGATTGTTGAGTGGAAAGGCTGGAAGTTTTGTCCTTTGATCTGTTATGATCTTCGTTTTCCTGTTTGGAGTAGAAATACAAAAGCTAAAGCCTATGATTGTGTTATTTATGTGGCTAACTGGCCTCAACAAAGGGCTATTGCCTGGAACGGCCTCTTAAAGGCACGCGCTATAGAAAATATTTCTTACACAATCGGCGTGAACAGAATTGGAAATGACAATAATGGCAACTATTACCATGGAGACAGTTCGGCATATGATTTCTGCGGAAACTTGATGACCAATCTATCAGATAATGAAGAAATTATATTTGTTGATCTTGATAAAGGTCAATTAGACGATTTCAGGAAAAAATTCCCTGCCCTGGAAGATGGTGATGGTTTTGAAATAAAAAACTGAATTATTTAAAAACCCTGTTCAATTTTATTTCACTGACCGGCCTGATGATCATAGGAACCTGTTCAACAGTTACCATACTTGAATCCAGACCAAACCATTTTTCTTCAGAATTAGCGTAATGCTTTACAAAAAAGTAAGCATCCATTACCAATTGCTCCGATACAGGCAGGTCATTTTCGAAGCTCAGGTATTTTTCAATTACCACAAACCGAAAATCTCCGGCTACATTTTTACGGTTCAATGAATCGTAACGGCTTGTAATATCAACCTCCTTGTTTTTAACAAGTTCCTCTACTGCTTTTCTGAAGAATAAATTTATCCTGTTTTCAACCCTAAACCCTAATTTAAAAGTTACCCTTATTACATCCTGCGGAACAAGTACATCCACTTTGTAATCCATAGTGTAAGGTTCGTCTGTCACATCTACGTGCACAAACCAGTATATATCAGCACGTTTAGGCTGTTTTTGTAGTATTGAATATATAATTTTTGATTCAATTTCATCTCCCCTGTTGGCACTTGTCATAAAAATAAGATTAGTGGCATATTTAGGAATGGAGTTATCCACGCTCAGTTCCTTCAAAACCTCATAATACTCTTCCAGTTTCACATATTCTGTAAGCCTGTTTTTGATTGAAGTTGCTTTATACCAAACCCACATGATCATGAATATAGCAGAGCCTATTACCAAACTTACCCAGCCTCCATGAGTGAATTTGGTAAGGTTGGCTATTAAAAAAGACCCTTCAATGCTAAGGTAAATCAAGAGTAAGGATACCGCAACGAAAGTCGGGAACTTCTTAGATTTTACATAAAAATATAGTAGAAAAGTAGTCATCAACATAGTAAGTGTTACAGAAAGGCCATATGCAGCCTCCATGTGGGCGGACTCTTTAAAATACAAAACTACCCCTACGCAGCCCATTAACAGCACCCAGTTTACACTAGGTACATAAAGCTGGCCTTTATGCAATGTTGGGAACACTATTTTAACCCTGGGCCAGAGGCTGAGCCTTACAGCTTCGCTTATTAAAGTAAAAGAACCTGTTATCAGGGCCTGGCTGGCTATAATGGCAGCCATAGTCGCAATGACAATCCCCGGAATCAGGAACCATTCAGGCATAATGGCAAAAAATGTTTTGCTGCTTATTGTTTGCCCTTTTAAAGTAAGCAGGTACGCACCTTGACCAAAATAATTTAAAACCAGACAAGTTTTAACAAATATCCAGCTGATCCTGATGTTCTCCCTACCACAATGTCCCAGGTCTGAATACAATGCTTCAGCTCCGGTAGTGCACAAAAATACCGCTCCCAGAAGCCAGAAACCTGATGGATAATTCCATAAAAGGTCAATTCCATACATTGGGTTCAGAGCTTTGAATATTTCGGGAGACAGTACAATTTTGTTAAATCCCAGAACCGCAAGCATGCCAAACCATATAAACATGATTGGACCAAAAAACCACCCAACCTTTTTAGTTCCAAATCTTTGAACTAGAAAAAGCAGTATTAAAATCCCTATTACAATTGGAACGGTTTTGATTTCCGGATTATATATCTTCAAACCCTCTACAGCCGATGAAATAGACAATGGGGGTGTAATGATACCATCGGCAAGCAATGCTGCCCCTCCTATCATTGCCGGAATTACCAGTCCTTTAAATTTCCTTCTTATTAAAGCATACAATGAAAAAATACCCCCTTCACCATTATTATCTGCCCTCAGTGCAAAAATCACATATTTGACCGTAGTCTGAAAAGTCAAAGTCCAGAAAATACAAGACAATGCACCCATTATCAGCATTTCATCAATAACAGACTTGCCTACAATGGCATCCATTACATACAATGGAGAGGTTCCGATATCTCCGTATATAATACCTAATGTCACTAATAAGCCCCCGGCTGAAAGCCGTTGCATATGGCCGAGTTTGTGATCTTTTCCTTGTATTATGGCCATTTTAAGACATTACAGGTTCACCCTTTTTTGCTTTAATTAATTGTAATGCCAGGTATACTGCTTCCCTGAATGATGATTCATTTGCCATATTTTTACCAGCAATATCATAAGCAGTCCCATGGTCCGGACTAGTGCGAATTTTAGAAAACCCTGCTGAAAAATTAACACCGGTTTCAAAAGCAAAAGCCTTGAAGGGTATTAAGCCCTGATCGTGGTACATGGCTAAAATTGCATCAAACTGTTTGTAAATTTTTTTTCCAAAAAACCCATCTGCAGGATATGGCCCAAATATCAATTTTCCTTTATCCCTCATCTCATTCAAAAGCGGGCTTATCACTTCCTTTTCTTCTCTTCCCAGCAAGCCATCTTCGCCAGCATGCGGGTTCAGTCCTAAAACTGCAATTCGCGGCTTTTGAATAGCAAAATCATTCATCAGGCATTTTTCAAGTATCTGTAGCTTAGATTTTAACAATTCTTTGGTGAGTGTTTTACTAACTTCATTCAACGGGATATGGTCGGTAGCAACACCAAATTTTAAATTACCGCTTACGAAGGTCATCAGGTAATTTTTTTCACCAAAGGCATCAGCCAGATAATCTGTATGGCCCATAAAGCGAAATTCATCGCTTTGCATATTATTTTTGTTGATAGGCGCTGTTATCAACGCCTCGATTTTTCCGGATTTTAAATCTTCTGTTGCCTTTTTCAAAGAAAGAAAAGCGGCCCTACCTGCCTGCTGGGTTTCTTTACCGGGTTCTATCTGAATTTCATCTTCCCAACAGTTTATCACATTTAACCTGCGTATATGTTTTTCACCCAGGTCTTTTATAACATGATAGTGAAAGTCTTCAATATTGTATTGTTTTTTATAAAAATTCATTACCCTGCCTGAACCATAAAGTACTGGGGTACAGAATTTAAAAATCCTGTTGTCCATGAAGGTTTTCATGATAATTTCAGGACCTACGCCATTATAATCCCCAATGCTTATCCCTATAACAGGTTTGTCGGGATTGAATTTTTCCGCCTGTGCCTGATGTTCAATTCTATCCATTCAAAAACGATTTAAACTTAAAGTCAAAATTACTAAAAAGAATACTTTTTGATAAACCTGTAAAGAAGCCTGATACCTACGCCTGTTCCGCCCTTCCCTCTGTAACTATCCTTTTGGTGCATAAATGCCATGGCAGCAATGTCTAAATGGATCCAGGGGCATTTAACGAACTTTTCCAGAAATTTTCCAGCTACGATGGCCCCTGAATCTGCACCTCCAATATTCTTTATATCTGCAATGTCAGAATCAAGGTACTTGGAATATTCATCCCATAAAGGAAATTCTACCAACCTTTCATGAACATATTGCGAAGCCTCTTCAAGGTTTTCTTTTATTTCTTTTGAGGCAGTTCCCATGTAAACTATCCCTTTATTACCAATAGCGGCAACTGCACTTCCTGTTAAAGTGGCTATGT
>JANYCH010000244.1 GCA_025360395.1 Cytophagales bacterium
GAGTCCCTCCATCCGCACAAAAGGCCCCGGAAGTTATTCGGGGCCTTTTTATTTTATTCATAAATTTTTATTTAACTCAATTAATAACCAGTTTTTTAGTAAAAGCTTCACCTTTCAGATTGCTAGCTTTTACAAAATAAAGCCCTGATTTTAAATTTTTAAGATCTAATGTGGTTTTTAAACCTGAAATGGTTTCTGAGAATTTAATGTCACCCTTAAGGTCGAAGATCTTTATTTCATAATTGTTTAAATCAGGTAATGTTATAACGACATTCTCATTTTCATAAAAAACTGACATTACATGCATTATCTCCTCATTATGATTCGTCAGGGAAGTGATCTTTGCAACATCACATAAGCTAACATTACTTATATAAACATCATTGACATTTGCCCCAACATCAAAAAGTACTTTAGCTACCTGGTCAGTTGTATTATTCATGTCAAACTGATATGTAAAATTTTTCTTTGAGATGGTTAAATTCACGGTATTGTATAAATAAGTATTGAAGGGATCAGAGTTTTTGCCTAATCCTGCTTTTATAGTTCTGATTTGTTCTGAATAAGCATCAAAACTTAGTTTATAAGTTTTTCCATTTATTAAGGGAATATTTCCTTGAGATAATTGCGTACTCCAGATGTTTGTACCTCCATTTGAAATAGCAATATTACATTGTCCATTAACAGCATTTGCCTGAGCAATTGCACCATCTGTGGTATGCAAGCTCCATTGACTTAATCCGGATGCAAAGTCACCATTTTGAAGTAATTCACATTCAGACTTAAATGTCGCCTTAATTGAAGCATTATCATAAACGGTAAAGTCAATAGGATTTACCGTTCCTCTTACATCTCCTTCCCAACCAGAAAATATGTAGCCTGGTTGAGGGATTGCTTTAAATGTTACCAGGCTTCCTTTAGTATAATTATTTAATACTGGATTTGATGTAATAATTCCACCCGTTGTTGTTGAAGTAGTTATGGTATATGGGCCCGGGTTCTGCTGCCATTTAGAAACTCTTACATAATCTACACTCATTTGTTGAGGGAAAATTAATGGATCTATTCCTTGTTCGCCACCCCAATCCCCTCCCACAGCTACATTTAAAATCACATAGAATGGTTTGTCGAATGGCCAAACAGCAGAAGTGCTTCCGGATTTTGTAAATGTAAAATATTTTGCCCCATCTATTAAAAAGTCCACACGGTCAGCAAACCATTCTATTGAGTATATGTGGTATGTGTCATATACATCTGCAAGTAAAGTGTTACTGCTTTTCTGGGTACCAATTATATGGTTATATGCTTCTGTGTGAATGGTCATAAATATTTTATTAGGATCAAACCCAACGTTCTCCATAATGTCCATTTCGCCACTTTTAGGCCAGGTCCCATATGTTTCATCTGTCGACATCATCCAGATTGCTGGCCACATACCTTTGCCTTTAGGTAGTTTAGCCCTTACTTCAATTTTTCCATAAAGCCAATCAGCCTTATATCTCGTATGAATGTTTCCTGAAGTATAATTGCATCCGTTCAATGTTTCTTTTCTTGCGGTAATAGTGAGGAAACCATTTTCGACTTTTGTATTTTCAAGTCGTTTACTGGCATAATATTGTGCTTCATTGTTTCTATTGGCGCATCCGGTTTCGTAACTCCAATACTTTTCATCTGGCAAACCAGAATAGTTAAATTCTTCATTCCATACTAGCACCCAACCCTGTGAAGAACTTGATAGTACTTTTAATAAAAGCAAAATTGTAAATATGTTTTTCATATTAAATTTTAATCTAATTTACTATTATATTTCTGTTTTATATCTTTAAAATACAATTTTTGATTTTAGAAACAATTAGTATAAATTTGAATACATGTTTTTATTTTGAAAAATTCGGTTGATACATTGTTTTCCTTCATGAAGTCTGGTTGCATTGAGGTTGGTCTTGATGAAGCAGGAAGGGGTTGTCTGGCCGGTCCGGTAGTAGCTGCTGCCGTTATTCTTCCTTCAGATTATTGGCACAGCTCTTTGAATGATTCCAAAAAGTTAACTTCCAAACAAAGAGAAGAAATAAGGATAGAGATAGAAAGAGAAGCGATAGAATATAAAGTAAGTTTTGTTTGCAATAATGAAATAGACAACATAAATATATTAAATGCATCCTTTTTAGCCATGAACCAGGCAATCAGGGATTTGACAATTATTCCAGAACATTCAATTATAGATGGAAATCAATTTCGGCCACAATCATTTAATAAAATTCCTTACACCTGCGTTATCAAAGGTGATGGTAAATATTTTAGTATCGCAGCAGCCAGTGTATTGGCTAAAACTTACAGAGATCAGTATATGAGAGAGTTACATGACACATTTCCTCAATATAACTGGTTAGAAAACAAAGGTTATGCTACTGAAAGTCATCGTGAAAATATCAAAAAGCATGGCATATCGCCTTATCATAGGAAATCCTTCACTTTATTCGAGACACAAATCGATTTATTCGAAGGCGGGATAGAAACTGACAGTGACAGGGCTGTCATACCGCATATTAAGTAGTTTAGCAGCATTGCCATGGATGATAGAAACTTCTAATAAACCAAGGCTGTTGAAAAGGCAAATGCAGTCGCCACCTTCCTTTTTGTAATAAGAGTCACTTAAACCTTCAATTTCGGTTCTTCCAATCTGAAACCTGGCCTGTCTTATTTTCCCAACTTGTGTAAAATCTTCAATCTTGATATTGGTAATAAGATTGCCATATTTATCAATATGGGCTATTCTGCCTTCTATTTCGTTTTGAGTACTTTTAATTTGCCTGTTGATTAGTTTTTGAAAAGTGAGAAGTTGTTTACCAATATCATACAATGCCCTTCCACTTGATAGAGAAACAGCAGCATTGGCTAAAATGTTTTTTTCAGGAAAATTTGCCGCAATCAAAGGATCATTCTGAAGTTCGACTATAACAGAAGGATTTCTGTCTGATAGTAAAGAGAATATACCATTATCAGAGCCTACAAAATAATGTTCTTCTAACTTCATGGCAATATATTTTTCATTATTCCTGCTTTGAGAACTTACAGCAACAAGATGTACTGTTCCTTGAGGGAAGTCCCTAAAAATTGAACTTAAAACAAAAGCAGCATGGGGAATATTAAAAGGTTCTATTTCATGTGAAATATCAACCACAGTTATGTTTGGAATTATACTTAATATCTTTGCTTTTACTGATGCGACATAATGGTCACGCCAGCCAAAATCCGACATAAATGTGATAATTGCCATTTTCAGGAAAAAAAAATTAACTTTATGATTGAGAAACAAATAAAACAGATTCATATCGAAACACCAACTAAGAACCTGAACGAGTCAGTCATATACCTTGAAAACATTTCCCTTGTGGATTTTCTGGGTGCAAACCATGTTAATTTTGAAGAAATAGCACTTGCTTTTCCTGGAGCTAAAATAATTTCCCGAGGCAATGAAATACGCATAAAAGGAAAACCTGAGGATATTTTAAAAATTCAGGAAATAGTAAATTCACTCTTAAAACATTTCGGCAAATTTGGTCACTTACAACCAGAGCAAATACACAAATTTTTGAATAGCAATATTGCAGATCAAGATGCTGAAAAGAAGGATGCTATTTTACATTCATCAAAAGGGTCAGCCATAAAACCCAAAAATAAGAATCAACAAAAACTGGCAGATTCAGTGCTGGCAAATGATATTGTCTTCGTTGTTGGCCCTGCGGGTACAGGAAAGACCTATATGGCTGTTGCGCTTGCACTTCAAGCATTGAAAAATAAGGAAATAAAAAAGATTATTGTTACTAGGCCTGCAGTTGAAGCAGGTGAAAATCTGGGGTTTTTGCCAGGTGATCTCAACGAAAAAATTTATCCTTATTTAAGACCAGTATTTGATGCTTTTGAAGAAATGGTTGCGCCAGAGAAGCTTAAATTTTATCAGGAAAATAATATCATTGAAATAGCTCCTTTGGCTTATATGAGAGGCCGGACATTAAACCAGGCTTTCATTATACTAGACGAAGCTCAAAACGCTACCAATATGCAATTGAAAATGTTCTTAACAAGATTGGGAATAGGTTCTAAAGCCGTCGTAACCGGAGATTTAACTCAAATAGACCTTCCCAGAAAAGATGCTTCCGGTTTATCAGATGCTGTTCAGCGGTTAGGTAAAATCAGTGGTATAGAAGTAGTTGTGATGAAAGCTACAGATGTTTGCAGGCATCCATTGGTTTCTAAAATTGTAAAAGCTTACGGTGATGATGAATAATTAATTAAAATGACAGTCTGGAATAAAATAAAAGTTACATTAGTGGTTGTTTTTTTGATCCTTATTGGGATTGGAAGTTATTATTTGTTTGGCCATTTTAGTGAAGGCTACAGGGGCGGTACTTTAATAAAATTATCACGAAAGGGAGTGGTTTTTAAATCATTGGAAGGTCAATTAAACATTGGTACTTTTTTGGATAATGGTAGGGATAAACCAACATCCCCAATTTGGGATTTCTCTGTCAGGAATGAACCCAAACTATTTGAAATTTTAAACGAAGCAATTCTTACAAACAAAAGGGTAAAGCTTCATTATCATGAAATGTTTGTAAAGCTGCCCTGGAGAGGGGAAACTAATTACATAGTAGATGAAGTGGAGATAGTTAATTAGTTTATTAAATCTTTCCCAGTTATTTTGCAAGCCTTAATTTAGATGGACTCGTCTCATAAAAAAGCACTTCTTTTACTAAAGGCCATTATTTTTCTTTATCATGATTTTACTGAAGAAGAAAAAGGACTTTTAGAAAGTGCGGCTATCTCTCTCGATGCAAAAGAGGAACTTTCCTGGGCTATGGATTTCATTAATGAAGATATATATACCGCTTATGAGCGGACAAGGGATTATTTAAAAAAGACACTTCAAAGCGAAAAAGAGTCACAAAAGGTATCATATTTGTATGATGTTTGGACTGCAACCAATCAAAAAGGATTTATTACTGAAATGGAAGCTCTTGCCATGATTAAGCTGGCAAGGGATTGGGGCGTGGAAAGTGAATTTATAAAAACCGTAAGAAATAAATAATGCTTATCAGGAAAGTAAATTGTTTGAAAATTATAGTGCTTTTGTTATTTATCATTTTCGGGTTTTTTTCCTGCGTGCCTTTGAAAAAACAAATGCTTTTAACAGACAAAAAGGCCAAAACTTATAAAAAAAGACAACTGGAGGATACAACAGTTAAATTGCTTCCTTATGAATACAAAATAAGAAATGGAGATGTAATTTCAATAGACATTACCAATATTACACCCGGTGAATATCAACTTGATAAAGTCGCTGTAGCTGGAGAAGTGAATTCAGGGTATTTAGTTAACGATTCTGGATATGTGGACGTTCCAGTAATTGGAATGGTAAAAGTAGCTGGATTAAATACAGAACAATGCAGAAATACTATCAAAGCAAAGGCTACTGAGTATTTACATAATGTGGTAGTGAATGTGAAACTTTTAAGTTTTGAAGTAAACATTTTAGGAGATGTAGCTTCACAACTTACAATTAATTCACCGGATGGTAAATTATCAATAATTGATGCAATTGCTTTAGCAAGAGGCCCTAGTCTTTATACTAATTTTGAGAGAATTAAAATAATAAGACAAAATGAAAGTGGAGATAAAATGCATGTTTTTTATGTTGATGCTACTGATATTGATTTAGTAAAAAACAGAGAACATTTTTATTTAATGCCAAAGGATATTTTAGTATTTGAACCTCATAAATCGAAGACTCTTACAAATGTACAGCGCAATTTAGGATTGGCTACAAGTATAATTTCAGCTGTTTTCTTGGTTTACAGCGCTTCAATAATATTAAAAGTCAAATAGAAATGCAGGAAAATAGCAATGAAGATTTTATTGACTTCAAAAAATGGTTTTTTTTAATAGGAAAAAGTTGGTATCTGTTTGTTATCGGTATAACAATTGGTTACGTTGCTACTCAAATATATAAGCGATATGCAATAAATACTTATACAATAAGAACATCTGTTCTTATAAAAGGAAGCAGTTCTAACGTCAATCCCTTAGCTCAAACTTCCTATTATTCAAGCAAACTTTCTCAGAAGAACCTCATCAATGAAATAAATATTATTCAATCTATCGGTACAATTAGCAAAGTTGTCAATAGCTTGAATATGGATGTTTCTTATTTCTTAGAAGGAAATATAAAAACAACTGAATTGTATCCATTTTCCCCTATTAAAGTCTTGTATGATACGGCTGGTCAAAATATACCTTATGGGTTAAATTTCGAACTTAAATTTATTGATAATAATCATTTCAAGTTGTCTTTAAAGGATGATCCTGATCTAGATCTATATCCGGCACCAATTGCTTTAGGACAAAGTATATCTTACAATAATTTTAATTTTAAAATTATTAAAAATCAGTTTGAGTCTACAGGAAAGGAAATATTTATTTTTAAAATCAACAATTTAGCTTCTTTAGCTGGTCAATATAGAGGAATGGTACAAGTTTTTCCTCTAGACAAGGAAAGTTCAATCCTGGTAATGTCTGTAACAAGTACTAATCCTGTTAAGGAAATTGCCTTTCTAAACCGTCTATGTGCCGTTTATATTGTGGAGAGCATGGAAGATAAGAACTTTACTGACAATAAAACAGTAGAATTTATAAATCAACAGCTATCAATTATTAATGACACCTTAAATAAAATTGAGGGGAATATGCAAGGCTTTAAAAAGCAATATAATGTTATTGATTTAAGAACAGAATCACAGAATGTTTACTCAAGGATAAAAGAATATGAAAGAGCCAAAGACAAGTTTAATTTAGATATAAAATATTTTAACTACATAAAAAAATATTTGGAAGAAAGATCTGATTACAATGACATGATTGTTCCATCATCGGCTGGAATAAGTGATCCTTTGTTGCAGTCCCTTCTTACTCAAATTGTTAATCTTCAACTTAAAAAGAATACTGAGTTTAAAACTTCAAATTCCAATAGTCCTTTTTATAAGGATAATGAAGCCAAGATCCAGGAAACAAAAAAAAATATATATGAATTGATTTCTAATATAGAAAAAAGCAATAAAATATTCATAGATGATTTGGATAGAAAAATAAAAAATGAGCAAGGTTCTTCTTATAGCTTAATTGATACAGATAGAAAATTTACTAACGTAAAACGGATTTATGATATAAATTCTACTATATATAGTTTCTTATTACAAAAAAAAGTTGAAGCATCTATAAACAAGGCGGCAAACTCACCGGACATTAAAATTGTTGACGAAGCTGCTATTTCGGGTCCAGTAAGGCCTAACCATAAAAACATCCAAATGTTTGGAATGATCTTTGGCTTGATAGTTCCTCTGGTATATATAGTAGGAAGAGAATTAACAAATGGGCGGGTAAGACACAAGGACGATATAACCAAGGTCGTTAATATTCCATTTTTAGGAATAATTGGACATAATCAAACCGAAGAAAGTCTTATAGTAACCAAAAGGCCGAAATCTGCAATCGCAGAATCTTTTAGGTCTATTAGGTCCAACCTTCAATTTTTCCTAAATACTAGTGATAAAAAGGTAATATTGGTGACATCAGCCATTAGTGGTGAAGGAAAAACATTTAGTTCTATTAATATTGCTTCTGTAATTGCAATCTCTGGGAAAAAGACCGTCCTTATTGGTGCAGATATGCGTAAGCCTAAACTTTTTAATGAGTTTGGTATTAAAAATGATTTTGGTTTAAGCAACTATTTGGTAGGAAGGTGTACTCTTAATGAGGTATTACAAAGCACCGAGATAGAAAATTTAACGGTCATAACTTCCGGACCTATACCTCCAAATCCGTCTGAACTTATTTTAAGCCCAAGAATGCTTGAATTATTAGATACTCTTAAAGAAAAATTTGATAATATCATTATAGATTCGCCGCCTATAGGATTAGTTACAGACGCCAATATCTTAATGAATTATACTGACACAAATATCTATGTTGTTAGAAATGACTATAGTTCAAAATCATCAGTTAAATATCTTGCAGAGTTATACAATAGTGGAAAAATTAAAAGACTTACAATTTTAATGAACGACATTAAACCTCAGGAAAGCTATGGTTATAGTTATGGTTATGGTTATGGTTATGGTTATGGCTATGGTTATGGATACGGGTATTATGTGGAGGATGAAATTCAGAATGAGAAAAGTTTTAAATGGCTAAGGAAATTATTTCCAAGCTCTGGAAGACCGCAAGATTAAATTGTGATTAAGGGTTTTTAAAGTTGTGCAGAAAGCCTACCTTTGTGCGATTTTATCATACCCTCAAATGCCAAAAGATTCCTCAATCAAATCTATATTAATTATCGGTAGTGGTCCTATTATCATTGGACAAGCATGTGAGTTTGATTATGCCGGTTCTCAGGCCTCCAGGTCGCTTAGAGAAGAAGGGATTGAAGTAACATTAATAAATTCTAACCCGGCCACTATCATGACCGATAGTGTAACTGCCGACCATATTTACTTAAAGCCTCTAGAAAAAAAATACATCATTCAAATTTTAGAAAAGCATAAAATTGATGCAGTTTTACCTACTATGGGCGGTCAAACAGCCTTAAATCTTGCTATTGATTGTCAAAAGGCTGGAATTTGGGATAAATTTGGAGTAAAGGTGGTTGGTGTAGATTTCCACGCAATTGAAACAACTGAAGATCGCGAGAAATTCAGATTGAAAATGTTAGAGTTAGGGGTGGGTGTTTGCAAAGGTAAAACTGCCCGTTCATTTTTAGAGGGTAAAAATATTGCTCAGGAAATTGGTTTCCCTCTCGTAATAAGACCAAGTTTTACATTAGGAGGCACTGGAGGCGGCTTTGTTAATGACGCTTCTAAATTTGACGAATTATTAACGAGGGGATTGCACGCATCACCTATTCATGAAGTTTTAGTTGAACAAAGCATAAGTGGCTGGAAAGAATATGAATTAGAATTGCTAAGGGATAATAAAGGTGACATTGTCATTATTTGTACAATTGAGAACTTTGATCCAATGGGTATTCATACTGGCGATTCCATAACTGTTGCACCTGCTATGACTTTATCAGATACCGCATACCAAAGAATGCGGGATCTTTCCAAACTAATGATGAATGGAATAGGGCAATTTGCTGGAGGATGCAATGTTCAGTTTTCTATGCACCCTGATACTGAGGAAATTATAGCAATTGAAATTAACCCCCGTGTTTCCAGATCTTCAGCACTTGCATCGAAAGCAACAGGATATCCAATTGCGAAAATAGCAGCTAAACTGGCTATTGGCTATAATCTGGACGAATTAGAAAACCAAATTACAAAATCTACAAGTGCCTTTTTTGAGCCTTCTTTAGATTATGTGATAGTTAAAATTCCAAGATGGAACTTTGATAAATTTAAAGGTGCTGACCGCTCTTTAGGACTTCAAATGAAATCGGTAGGAGAGGCTATGGGAATTGGGAGGACTTTTCAGGAAGCCTTACAAAAAGCCTGTCAGTCATTAGAAATCAAGAGAAATGGGCTAGGCGCTGATGGGAAAGAAGTTACGAATCAAGATGAGCTTTTATACAGCCTTAAAAATCCTAGTTGGAATAGGGTTTTCCATGTATACGACGCTTATAAACTAGGTATACCTCCTAAAACCATCCAGTCCTTAACTAAAATAGATCCTTGGTTTCTGAATCAGATTGAAGAATTGGTAAACTTTGAAAGAGAAATTGAAAAATTTAATCTGACAAATTTGCCATTCGATCTTCTATTTGAAGCAAAGCAGAAAGGATATGCCGACAGACAAATAGCACATTTATTAAAATGCTTAGAAAGTGAGGTTTATAATAAAAGGATTGAACGAGGTATTGAAAGAGTTTATAAACTAGTTGATACTTGTTCAGCTGAATTTGAAGCTAAAACGCCTTATTATTATTCCACTTTTGAAAGAAAGCCTCTTATAGGAAACCTGGTTTCTAATGAATCCATTGTTACTGAGAAGAAAAAGATCGTTATTTTGGGTTCAGGTCCAAATAGGATAGGACAAGGAATAGAATTTGACTACTCATGTGTACATGGAGTATTAGCTGCAAAGGAATGCGGGTATGAAACTATTATGATAAACTGCAATCCGGAAACTGTATCAACAGATTTTAATGTTGCAGATAAGTTATACTTTGAACCAGTTTTTTGGGAGCATATTTACGACATTATCCAACTTGAAAAGCCTGAAGGAGTTATAGTGCAATTAGGTGGTCAAACTGCTTTGAAACTTGCTGAAAAACTAGAAAGATATGGTATCAAAATTATTGGTACTAATTATAAATCTTTGGATTTAGCTGAAGATAGAGGCAGTTTTTCTTCCCTGCTTCAGGAAAATGACATTCCATATCCTAAATTCGGAGTTATTGAAGATGCAGAGCAAGCTGTTGAACTCTCAAAGGAATTGGGTTTTCCTCTACTTGTAAGACCGTCTTATGTTTTAGGTGGGCAAGGAATGAAAATAGTGATCAATGAGCAAGAACTGGAAACACATGTTGTGAATATTTTACGGGATATTCCTGGGAACAGAGTATTGCTGGATCATTTTCTTGATCGTGCTATTGAAGCTGAAGCAGATGCAATTTGCGATGGAGAAGACGTATATATAATTGGAATTATGGAGCATATTGAGCCAGCTGGTATACATTCCGGAGATTCATATGCAGTTTTGCCACCTTTTGACCTCAATCCAATGGTAATGAGGGATATTGTCGATTATACAAAAAAAATAGCCTTAGCCCTAAATACGGTTGGTCTAATTAATATTCAATATGCAATCAAAGACGATAAAGTTTATGTGATAGAAGCGAACCCAAGAGCCTCCAGAACTGTTCCTTTTATTTGTAAAGCTTACAAAGAACCATATGTTAACTATGCTACTAAAGTAATGTTGGGGGAAAAAAAGGTAAAGGACTTTGATTTTAAACCATATAAGCAAGGATATGCTATTAAAATTCCAGTGTTTAGTTTCAATAAATTTCCTAATGTAAACAAAGAGTTGGGACCTGAAATGAAATCTACTGGGGAAGCTATCTATTTTATTGATGACATATATGATGACTTTTTTGTAAATGTATACTCCGAACGTAATTTATATTTGAGCAGGTAATTGATGTTAAAATTCTTTCTTATATCAGCTATTATTTGGTTTATCATTATTAAGTTATTGAGGTTCAAATTCGTAGTTTATAAAGCGCCGGGATCAGGAGGTTTTAATCAAAGTAAAAGGAGGGAAGGATCAATCTCTATGAGTAAAACAACTGTAGCACCCAATAAGGATAATAAGAGAGATAAAGGCGAATACGTTGAATACGAAGAAGTTAAATAGATAGTGGGCAAAATAAAGCTTTTTACAATTCCAAATTTTGTAACAATAGCAAATTTGCTAAGTGGATTATTTGGAATTCTATTTTGCTTTAATAACAAGCTTGATTATGCATGTTACTGTATTTATTTTGCCGCAATATTTGATTTTTTTGATGGATTTTCAGCAAGGCTGTTTAAATCTTCGTCCGAACTTGGCAAACAATTGGATTCCTTATGTGATATAGTTTCTTTTGGAGTACTTCCTGGATTTATAATGTATTCATTATTGGAACAGTTTAAGGCTATAGCCCTTATAATTCCGGTATTTTCTGCACTAAGATTAGCAAAATTTAATATTGACGAAAGACAAACTGATTCATTTATAGGAGTTCCCACACCCATAAATGCTTTTTTTATTACCAGTGTTTTTTTTGTTTTTTGTGAAAAAATTGTCGGAGTAGAAATTAACTATGTATTAATAGCATTGATTATTTTATCTTCTGTTTTGCTTATTTCCGAATTGCCACTAATGTCTTTAAAATTAAAAAATACTTTGCTTAAAGAAAATATTTTTAGTTATATATTAATTATTGCTGCATTAGTTTTAATCCCTATCCTTAAATTAGAAAGTTTCATAGCAATCTATTTTATTTATATTTTATTGTCTGTTTTAAGTAATTTTACCAAAAGAAAAAATGTTATACATAGCTGAAATTGACGTCATGCCTCAGAAGGAAATTTTAGATCCTCAGGGCAAAGCTGTAAAGTTAGGACTTAATAATCTTGGGCTCTTAAATGTGAATGAAGTGAGAATTGGTAAGCATATTACTCTTGAAATTGATGCGGAAAATAAAGAAACTGCATACCAAATTGTTGAAACTTCCTGCAAAAAGTTGCTTGCGAATCTTATAATGGAGGACTTCGCTATAAAAATATCTCCTAAAATTTGATAGATTTATACAATAATAAAGGTATTAAAAGAGTTATTCTACATAATCATTAAAAAAATGACTCAATTAAGACGCATATTTTTACTATTATCCATTTTTCTTTTTTCTCTTCAATTATACGCACAACAGGACACATCCAGTTACAGAATTGAATGGAGTAAACCAGCAACACTTATTTTAGGTGATAAATACACAAAAATTATAAGTTTTGATAATGCAACGCACAAACGAGAGAACCAATATCTACCATCTTTATTGGTAAGCGTTAAAGGAATCTATTCTACAAATTTTAATATTTTTAATATTGAATGGTCTGCATTAACAGAAGCAGAATTACTAAATCTGCCTCCGAATTGTAATATTGGTCAGGAAATTATTTCTTCCTTAAACAATACTGAGGAAAACAAGGTGAATTTTGTCCAGGTAACGATTGTGCCTTTGCGTAGGAATTCAACAGGTACATTAGAAAAAGTAAGTAAGTTTAGTCTTAAGTTATTTCCTATAGTTAGTCCTGTTTTTAATCACGAAGGAATCGCCCAGCACAGGATGTCGGTAACAGGATCTGTTTTATCACAAGGAGATTGGTACAAAATTCCAATTAAGTCTTCTGGAATATATAAACTTGATTATAAATACATAAAGTCCTTAGGTTTAGATCCATCACAAATAAATACTCAAAACCTCCAAATTTGGGGGAATGCTGGTGGGCAGTTACCTGAGCCATGTTCTTCTCCCCGCCCTACTGATCTTAGCCAAATACCGATCTCTTTAAGTGGTGGAAATGACGGAACGTTTGATGAACAAGATTATGTTCTTGTTTACTTAGAAGGTCCAGATGTTTGGCGGTACAATATGGACCAGTCATATTTTACCTTTTCCAATCATATTTATTCTGATTATGCTTTTTGTTTTCTAACTGTTGCTCCTACTTCTGGTAAAAGGATTTTATTGGAAAATACGGTACAAGGAAATCCTGATGTTGTATTAAGTTCCTTTTCAAATAGGTATCATCATGAATCAGATTATTATAATTTTTTATCATCTGGGAGAAAATGGTATGGAGAAGAATTTGATAATAACCTTTATCAAACATTTAGCATCCCAGCAAATGGAATATTGCCTGGATCTTTCATATATGTAATGTCCGCATTGATGAACCGTTCTCCACAACCTTCAACCAATAAATTTGAATTATCCTTAAATTCAACACCTTTAAATTCTCACGACATTCCTGGTGGTGGATCAGGTGTTTATGATAGAATAGGGAATGACGGAATATACACTGATTTTATATCTTCAGATAATTTTGCCAACTCCCAAAATTTATCTTTTAATATTAAATATATTAAGGATGCAGGAGTAGGTAAGGGTTATCTTGATTACTTTAGTTTTACATTTGAAGACAACCTTTCACTTAATAATAATTATCTAAGTTTTAGAAACTTTAAAAGTAGGGTTATTGGTATAATTCAATATAATATAAATTTATTAACATCTTCTGCTGTAAGGGTTTGGGATATTACAGACATTAATAGTATTACCGAACCGGGACTGGAGATATCCGGTCAGACAGCAAGTTTTAAATATCATTCAAATAGTGATAGCACTTTACGGGAGTTTATAGCTTTTTCAGGAAATTCCTTTCCGACACCGGATATAGGAGAAAAAATCCCAAATCAAAATATTCAATCAAACAATACACCAGATTTTTTGATTGTAACCCATCCATTATTTAAAAATCAGGCTAATAAACTAGCAGATTTCAGAAGAGAGCATGATAAAATGGATGTTGTAGTGGTCACTACTGATGAGATTTACAATGAGTTTTCTTCTGGTAAAACAGATTTAGTGGCAATAAGGGATTGTGCTAAAATGTTTAATGATAGAACAAGTTTAAAACTAAAATATTTGCTGCTTTTAGGGGACTGCTCTTACGATTATAAGAATCTTAGAGGTTTATCCAATCCCCAGAATTTTGTACCTATTTATGAATCTGAAGAATCTTTAATGCCGACAGAAACCTATTCTTCTGATGATTATGTAGGATTATTAAGCGATGGCGATGGCGCTTGGTTTAATTATGTTGATGATAAGATGGAAATTGGTGTTGGTAGGTTACCAATTAGAACTGCAGATGAGGGAGAGGCAATTGTCCAGAAAATAATTCACTATTCTTCGTCGCCTTTAACTTTAGGGCAATGGAGACAAAACCTCACTTTTATCGCTGATAATGAAGAAGGAAATGAATTTTTAGATAATGCGGAATCCTTAACAGTTTCCAGTGCTATTTTGCAAAATAATTTTAATACCAAAAAAATTTACCTTGCATCATATACACATGAACAAGGATTTGCACCACAGGCCAACTTAGAAGTAGCTGAACAATTTGAAAATGGAACTTTAATAATGAATTATATTGGGCATGGAGGTGAAACGCAGCTCGCATCAGAAAATGTTGTTAATATAGGTACAATCGCAGCCCTAACAAATTTTGATAAATTACCTTTTATGGTAACTGCTACATGCGATTTTGGAAAATATGATGAACCTACTATAACATCTGGTGGGGAGTTGTTTTTATTAAATCCTCAAGGTGGATCAATTGGTATTTTATGTACAACTAGACCGGTTTTTCAAACCAATAATAAAAAAATTAACAAGGCGTTCCATGAAAATGTTTTTGCGAAGAATCCAGATGGCTCAAATCTTACACTAGGTGAAATTATCAGAGCAAGTAAGAATAATAGTTTATCTGGAGTTTTTAATAGAAATTTTGCTCTATTAGGAGATCCGTCACTTACACTGGCTTATCCAAGGAATAGTATTGAAATAACTAAAATCAACGAAAATTTGTTTGTTCCTTTTGCTGATACCTTAAAGGCACAATCAAAAGTATCAATAAGTGGAAGAATTGTTAATAATGGAACACTTCAGTCAGCCTTTAATGGCGTATTAAACGCATTGATATACGACAAACCAACAAATGTGAGTACTATTGAATTACCTAAAATTTCATTTGAAGTAAGGGACAGTAAAATATTTGACGGATCGGCAACAGTTAAAAATGGGGAATTCACTTTTACATTTATAGTACCCAGGAATATAAATTATATAGTTGGAAATGGTAAAGTTCTATTATATGCCAATTTTGAAGATGGACAAATGAGCGATGCAGGCGGTGGCGATTCTCAAATATTAATTGGTGGAGGGGATAGGAATCCAAAGGCAGACAATACACCACCTACTATCAAAACTTATTTAAATGACGAATCCTTTATTTCTGGAGGGATTACAAATGAGAACCCGCTTTTAATAGTAAATTTATTTGATGAAAATGGAATAAGTTCAATAGGCCCTTTGGGCAGTTCAATAACAGCGGTTATTAACAATAATATTAAAGGAGAAAAGAAGCTTGATAGTTACTATAAATCAGATCGAGATACTTATAAATCGGGTACAATAAGATATAAGTTGTCAGCAGCAGATGGTATAAATGAAGGATATAATTCAATTAAAATCAAGGCTTTTGATAATTATAATAATTCGTCAGAGAATGGAGGCTTAATCGAATTTAATGTTGCAAACCATCAGAATCTTACTATAAAGAACTTATTAAATTATCCTAATCCTTTTACAACCAATACTGTATTTCATTTTGATCATAATAGAGCAGGTGATGATTTGGAAATCATGTTACAAGTTTATACTGTAACTGGCAAATTAGTTAAATCTCTTAATTCGCATGCTATATATGCACACACTCATATTTCAGATTTGGTTTGGGATGGGAAAGATGATTATGGTGATAATATCGGAAAAGGAGTATACGTTTATAAATTATCAGTTAAGGCATTAAGTGATGGTTTTAGAAAAGATGAATATCAAAAATTAGTCATATTAAATTAGTTGTTATTGAGTGTTTATGGTGTATATTAGAATATTTTTCGCATTTGTTTTCGTGTCAGGATCCTTATTTTCCTTTGGTCAAGGGACTAGATTTAATCCTTCTACAGGCAAGTACACCAATAGTTCAGGCCAGTCTACAGACTTATTAGGTAGTGGAGATGCAAGACCGCTCACTACGGCTGTGCCATTTTTAAATATAGCCCCTGATTCCAGAGCAGGCGCATTGGGAGAAACTGGCGCTGCTACTTCACCAGACGCATATTCTGCTCATTGGAATCCAGCAAAATATGCATTTTTGCAAAAGGATTATGCTGTAGCATTGTCTTACACTCCATGGTTAAGAAAATTGGTGGATGATATGAACCTTGTAAACCTGAGTGGTTTTATGAAGTTGAGAAAAGAAGATGGAGTTTATTTAAGTCTAACATATTTTAATTTAGGTAAAATTCAGTTTACTGATGCAAACGGTGCTGCTATTAGGGATTTTAACCCAAATGAATTTTCTTTGGGAGGAGGTTATTCCAGAATTTTAAGTGATAATTTAAGCGTAGCTGTCGGTTTGAAATTTATATATTCCAATTTAACTGGTGGACTTACAACTGTGGCTGGGTCTGAATCAAAACCCGGTAAAAGCTTTGCAGGAGATGTAGGGTTGTATTGGAATAAGGAAATAATGTCTGGTACGAAAAACTCTAAATTAGCCTGGGGTGCGGTAATAACAAATTTTGGATCGAAGATTTCTTATACCAATAACAACAGAAAAGATTTTATTCCCACCAATTTAAGATTGGGAGCATGTTATTCGCTGGACTTAGATTTGTATAACAAATTTAATTTTACGGTAGATGCTAATAAACTCATGGTTCCAACACCACCTATTTATTATTCAAATAGTAAAGGAACAGACTCAACTGCGATATATAAAGGCAAGGATCCAAACAGAGGTTTGATGAGTGGTACTCTTGGATCGTTCAATGATGCTCCAGGAGGGTTTAAAGAAGAAATAAAGGAAATTACAATGTCTTATGGGATTGAATATTGGTATGCTGAACTCTTTGCTTTGCGGGTTGGCCATTTCAGGGAAAATGTTCTTAAAGGAAATAGAAAATATTTTACTGTAGGAGCTGGGTTTAGATTTGCTGAAGGTCGTGGTGGAATTGATGTATCATATTTAATCTCAGGAAAACAAAACAATCCCCTTGAAGGAACATTGAGGTTCTCTTTATGCGCAGAACTTGAAAAAAGCAGCAGTAAAGAAACTGAATCTATAACTGAATAGGATGTTGGACAGAACTATTTCCCCGGAAGTCCATTCATTTGTGCCTTTTAAAATAAAACAAGCAGAAACTTTATTTTTAGATAACGGAACGCCAATACATTATCTAGTTTCAGGCACACAACCAATTATAAGACTAGAATTTATTTTTCCAGCAGGAACCTGGTTTGAGCCATCTAATGGACTTTCATATTTAGCTTCTAAAATGATCTTAGAAGGAACAATAAATAGATCTGCAAAGGATATTGCAGATCAAATAGCTTTATATGGAGCATTTATTGAAACACAACAAGGATATGAGAATCTAAACATTACTGTATATCTTTTAGAAAAACACCTTGAAGTAGTTTTGTCTTTAATAGATGAAATCTTTACTAAAAGCATATTTCCGGAATTAGAACTTACTAATCTAAAATCTCTGACTTCTCAATCATTAAAAGTAAGTAAGGAAAAAAATCAATTTCTTGCATCTGTAAATTTTCGAAAAGTATTGTATGGTGAAAGTCATCCTTATGGAAGGCAATATTGGGAGAATAATATTGAAAGCGTTGATAGAAACGATTTAATCGAATTTTCAAAAAGGTATATTAACTGGAGTACATGCGAAATATTTGTTTCAGGTCAGTTTACAATATCCAGCGTTACCACCAAAATAAATAAGTTAATAGAAAAGTCCCAAATAATATATTCTGCAACTAAATTTCCAAATATAGATTTTCAAAGCCCCGATGCAGGTCTTTTAATAATAGAAAAGCCTTCGTCCTTACAATCCTGCATTAAATACGGCTGCTTAACAATAAACCGGAATAATCCGGATTATATAGGACTGCTTATTTTAAATGAAATTTTGGGAGGTTTTTTTGGATCTAGATTAATGAAGAATATACGAGAAGATAAAGGGTTTACATATGGAATACATTCAAATGTTCAGACCTTGATGAAAAGCTCGTATTTTCTTATTTCTACTGAAGTAAAAAAGGAGAATACCAAGGATACATTGATAGAAATAGAGAAAGAAATAGAAATTTTAAAAACTAAATTAATATCTCCAACGGAATTAAATACAGTTACCTCTTATATGCTCGGGCGTTTTATCAATTCCATAAATTCGCCATTTGCACTAATGGATAAATTTAAAACAATCTATTACAGTGGCTTAGGTTATGACTATTATGATTCCTTTAATCATAAACTCAATAATATTACACCAACCGATATTAAGCGCTTGGCAAATAAATATTTTGATTATAATAATTTTTCAAAAGTGGTGGTTGGATCATTATAATTAACCATTTTTTTAGTAATAGTTTTGCAAAATCATAAAATCGTGTACCTTTGCACTTCCTTTTTTAAAATACAATTGTTAAATTATTTAACTTATTGAATAATAAAGGGTTAGTTCTTTGATTGGGGGTGATTCCAGAGTGGCTAAATGGGACAGACTGTAAATCTGTTGTTGTAATGACTTCGGTGGTTCGAATCCACCTCGCCCCACATCTTGTTTCAGGTTTCCGGTAGATTTGTGTTTGAAAAATTACAATTTTTGTCTGGATTAAAAACCCAAATTGCGGGAGTAGCTCAGTTGGTAGAGCGATAGCCTTCCAAGCTATAGGTCGCGGGTTCGAGCCTCGTCTCCCGCTCATT
>JANYCH010000254.1 GCA_025360395.1 Cytophagales bacterium
GTAAAAAGCGGTTCTACCGGAGGCACTCCTGCATTCTTAAGCACCCACCCGGATCCGGGTGATAGGGTTGCCAACATAAATAAAAGGGCAGCAGCCTTGAAATGTGATAAAGACCTTCCTGTAAGTGGCAGTGGATGGGACCAGTTTAAAACTGATCTTAAGTTAAACTAGAAAACTTGAGTTAACATTATCATTTATTAACTTTGAAGCTGGCTGCAATTGATTTCGATTGCAGCTTTCTTTTTAATAAAACCATGAAACGTTCAGAACTACATTTTAGCATTGAGCTAGACGATCAAAATATACCGGATAAAATCTTCTGGCTGGCAACTGATAATAACCCGGAAGAAAAAGTTTATGAGACAAAAGGAATAGCGGTTTCGATTTGGGACCAGGACAATAAAAATACCATGAAGCTCGACCTGTGGACAAAAGAGATGCAAGTAGACGAAATGAAGAAATTTATGATCGAAACCCTTGTAGGAATGGGCGAAACTTTAAAGACAGCTACCGGAGATGACTTTATGGTAAGTGAAATTGCCAACCTGGCCAAAAAATTAAGAGCGCACCACGAAGCAGAACTGGGGATTTCTTAGCAGAGAGTAAACATTCTGTAAGGATAAGGTTTCAAACTACAAATAATCTGAATATTCTATCAGAACAAGGTCCCGGAACTATATCAGGTCAAAACTCCGACATTTTTTAACGATTTTATATATTTTTAGTTGCTTATATAAATTAGACAGGCGGGTATTTAAACGAATTGATAGGTACTCCAACCCAATCCAAAGGCTTACAATTGTAGAGATGGGTGACTCAATTTATTCTCCAGTTGGCTGAGCGAAGCCGAAGCCAGTCTGTGTCAACAAAAACAGTGGTGTAGGAGGGAATCGAACCCCCGTAGAGAGAGGGATTCTAACCTGCCATAACTCATTAATTATTTTCATAAATTTGAACAATCACTTTTATGAAACTAAGCCTTTTCTCTCCCAAACAATCACTGAACAAAGCGTATCTTAAAGAGAAAGTCAGCCGCACAGATATTGAGCTTTTCAAGAAAAACTTG
Organism: Cytophagales bacterium; assembly: GCA_025360395.1. Lineage (GTDB taxonomy): Bacteria > Bacteroidota > Bacteroidia > Cytophagales > UBA9547 > UBA9547. The sequence goes on from JANYCH010000254.1 coordinate 1,067, forward strand.
ACCATCCTTTCTTCCAAGATAAACGAACAGGAAAGTGAAGAACATCACAAATATCCTGTTGCTGATTTTTTGAAGGATACCTGGTACAAAGACCAGTTTGAAATAAACACCAAAGGTCGGTCAGACTTTGTGATCCATTCCGGTAAAACGACCAAAGACCCCGTAGGTGTAATTATTGAAGTAAAACGACCTATCAACAAATCGGAAATGATGAGCGTGGCAAAGCCTAATGCCAAGGCAATGCACGAACTGATCCTGTATTATTTGCAGGAAAGGACCATTCATCAAAACACAGCCATTAAATACCTAATCGTTACCAACATTTATGAGTGGTTTATTATTGACGAGGTCTGGTTCAATAAGCATATTTACAGCAATACTAAATTAAGAAAGCAATACGAAGAAGATTACAAGCAAGGCGGTCATGATACAAAGTTCTTTTACGAGAGCATTGCAAAGCCTTTTCTCGAAACCCTTGAAGAACCCTTACCTTGTACTTATTTCAATTTCAAGGATTTTGATTCAATCATTACTAACCACGATCGAAAGGACGATAGCAAACTGATCGCCCTGTACAAGATATTATCTCCGGCTCATTTACTAAAACAGGCATTCGGGAACGATAGCAATTCTCTCGACCCAAGGTTCTACACTGAATTGCTGCATATTATTGGTCTTGAAGAAATTAAGGATGGCGGCAAAAAGCTGATCAAAAGAAAGCTAAAGCCGGATGATCCATCTCTTCTGGAAAACACCATTCTAAAACTGGAAGACAAAGAATCGCTGCGGAATATCCCTAATCTTTCACAATACGGGAACACTCGTTCAGACCAGCTGTTCAATGTTGCGTTGGAACTGTGCATAACCTGGGTGAACAGGATATTATTCCTGAAACTGCTGGAAGCACAACTTTACAATTACCACAAGGGCAAAAAAGAATATCAGTTTTTGGATACAGGACTGATCCATGATTACGATGAGCTGAACAATCTTTTCTTTCAGGTACTGGCAGAAAAACCATCCTCAAGAAAGGATAACGTAAAAGAAAAATTCAGCAAAATTCCTTACCTGAACAGTTCCCTTTTTGAAAGGACTGAACTGGAACGAAAAACCTTCGACATTGGCGGCCTGGACAACAGGCTGGAACTTTCTCTGGCCGTTTCTACTGTGCTCAAAAACGAACAGGGCAAACGGAAAACGGGCAAGGCATTGACACTTTCCTATTTCTTTGACTTTCTTAATGCCTATGATTTTACTTCTGAAGGTTCGGAAGAAATCCAGGAAGAGAACAAAAATCTCATAAACGCCTCTGTACTTGGTTTGATCTTTGAAAAGATAAATGGCTATAAAGACGGTTCTTTCTTTACACCCGGTTTTATTACCATGTACATGTGCCGGGAAACCATTCGCCGCGCCGTGGTGCAAAAATTCAATGAAAAGCATAGCATTGACTGTGAGACGTTCGAGGACCTTAAAAACTTTGTGGGTCGCAGGTTCAAACAAAAAGATGTTTTGGAGCACAATGCATTGATTAACAGTTTAAAAATTTGTGATCCTGCCGTCGGTTCCGGCCATTTTTTAGTATCAGCCTTAAACGAGCTGATAGCCATCAAAGCAGAGCTAAACATTTTGGCAGATAAAGAAGGCTCGCTGCTAAGTGGTTACGAAGTAAAAATTGAGAACGATGAACTGATCATCACTTACAATAACAACAATGAAATATTTGAATACACACTAACTGGTAATTCGGTGGACCCGAAAATACAAAGGGTGCAAAAGACCTTGTTCCACGAAAAAGAAACCCTGATTGAAAACTGTTTGTTCGGTGTAGACATAAACCCAAACTCCGTAAAAATATGTCGCCTGCGCTTGTGGATAGAACTGCTGAAAAATACCTATTACACCGAAGAAAGCAAGTTTTTGGAATTGGAAACCTTGCCTAATATTGACATTAATATTAAGTGTGGGAATTCGTTGGTGAGCCGCTTTGGATTAGATTCCGATTTGGGAGCTGCGCTTAAG
>JANYCH010000292.1 GCA_025360395.1 Cytophagales bacterium
TAAATATTCCTGAAAATCAAATTGAAAATATCAGAAAAGCCACCTGCGAATTATACAAAGAGCTCATGTTCAATGTATACGCCCGGATTGATGGCTTCGTTACGGAAAGCGGAGAGATTTTCCTGAATGATCCAAACACGACTTCAGGCATGATGCCATCTTCTTTTTTCTTCCATCAGGCAGCAGAAATTGGGTTAAATCCATCTCAATTTCTAACCTATATAATCAGGACTTCAGTTTCTGAAAGATTACGTGGAGGTAAAAACAGTTACATTCTGAACAAAATGCTTTCTTCTCTTGATACTTCAATAGAAGAAAATAAAATGAGCACACTGGAGCGTATAAGGGTTGCTGTGGTCATGGGAGGATATTCTTCAGAAAGGCATATTTCTGTAGAAAGTGGCCGGAATATTTATGAAAAGCTTTCCTCATCCGCTAAATACAAGCCCTTTCCAGTATTTCTAACCGGTTCTTCTGAAAATATTGAAATGTATGAAATACCCATCAACATTATGTTGAAAGACAATGCTGACGACATCAAGGAAAACATACAGGTTGCATTGGCAGACAAAAAGCACCCGATTCTAAAAAAGATAATCGAGCAAGCGAAAAGCATCACTGGGAAATATGTAGCAGATGCAACCTACTATCCTAAGAAACTAACCATAAGTGACCTGGCGAATAAAGCAGATGCAGTATTTATCGCATTGCATGGCAGACCCGGGGAAGACGGTACCTTACAGATCGAACTTGAAAAAGTAGGATTGCCCTACAATGGGTCAGGAATTGAAAGCTCAAAAATCACCATCAACAAATATGAAACCAATGAATTACTTGCAAAAAATGGTGTAAAAGTAGCCCGGCACAGAATGGCCTATAAATCTGAATGGGCGCCCGACAATGAGGCTTTTTATCTTCAGATAGAGAAAGATTTTCCATATCCTTTCATCACTAAACCTGCCGATGATGGCTGTAGTTCTGCTGTCAAAAAGATCAAAAACAGGAAAGAACTTGAAGCTTTTTCACAACTTATATTCCGGCAGGAAGAAGAAAAAGAGGCCATCTGGGCCAATGTCATGCAGCTGAAATACAATGAAGAATTTCCCCAGAAACAAGGATTTCTTATTGAAACACTGATTGAAAAAGGTGATGCATTGCATTTTTTAGAAGTCACAGGTGGGCTGCTTACAAAAAAAGCCATGAATGGCGAATGTGTTTATGAAATGTTTGAAGCGTCTGAAACTTTGGCTTCAGGTGGAATTTTATCTCTTGAGGAAAAGTTCCTGGCTGGTGAAGGACAAAATATAACGCCTGCCCGATATGCAAAAGATAAGGCCAGAAGACAGAAAATTAGTGACCAGGTCAAGAAAGATCTTCAGAAAGCAGCTGAAATACTCAAGGTTCAGGGATACGCCAGGATTGATGCTTTTGTGAGCATATATGAAAACGATTGGATTGAAACGACCATCATAGAAGTAAACTCATTACCGGGAATGACGCCAGCCACCTGCATATTTCATCAAACAGCCTTAAATGGGTATAAACCATATGATTTTATTGATGGCATTTTGACCTGGGGAATGAGTAATAGAATTTAGTATTTGGTGATTAGTACTTAAAAGGTAAAGCTCTTGTAGGTTGTACTCTTCTGGGTCATTTAAACTTTTTCTATTCGTTTTTAGTTAGAACAAAAAACACTGCCAATTTGAACCAGACATTTTTTGAGTGCCCTATTTCTAAAGCTTTGAATTGTTTGGGCATGTTTTCTGAAGAAGAAAAAGACAAAAATATTGTCATTTTAAATACACTTACAAATCACCAGCATGATTGGGACCTGGTTGTACCGAGGAACCATTATTTGTGTTCAGAAAGTTGTCTGGCGAATGAAAAAAGTTATCCCAAAAATATAAAAGCACTTTATGCCATCATTTATAAAGATGGCAAACCAGTATTTTGCACTAAGTTTCAGAATATAAGGATTAATGCTGAGAATATACGAAAACATAAACGCGGAGAATTTGTAAAGTTTGCCACCAACCTGGTTTTGAATATTTATGAACTTAATATTTTGGTTTGTGGCAATGTTTTCAAAGATGGCCTTAATGGTTTTTATTATGACAAATCGGTTTTTGATTCCGAAGAAGCAAATGCAGCCCTTTTAAAGACGATTGAAAAAATAACCAGGCAAGAATGCTATACATGTGTGATGCTCAAAGATGTTCCAAATGGATTTGGTTTTTCAAATGACAATCGGAATTTTTCTTTCGACAATGATATTTCTATGAATCTGAATATCCAGCCAGAATGGCATTCTTTGGAAGATTACCTGAAAGATCTTTCAAAAAAATATGCTGCAAGGGCCAAAAAGATATTAACATCAGCATCTGATATCAATATCCAGGATTTTTCTATATCAGACATCCGTAAATATTCTAAAGAACTGCACTGCCTTTACAAACAAATCGTTCAACATCAATCTTTTGTATTTGGAACCCTGGAAGAAAACTATTTCGAGGAAATGAAAAAAGCCTTCCCTCAGATATATAAGGTCAAAGGAATGTTCTTAGATAATCAATTGGTAGGATTTTACAGCACTTTCGAAAGTGATACTGCCTTAGAGGTTCATTATGTTGGCATTGACTATACTTTTAACACCAGCCACAATCTTTATTTTCTTATCCATTTTTTAACCTTGAAGGAAGCGATTGAAAATCGTAAGGCTATCCTTAACATGGGCAGGACTTCCCTTGAAGCGAAAGCGATTTTGGGCTGCCTTCCCAAATACAATAACACCTTCATCCATTTTCTGAACCCACTCGCTGAAAAAGCATTCCATTACTTTAAAAATAATCTATCGGAACCAGACAGCTGGAAGACCCGAAATCCTTTAAAAGTTGCAGCTAATCTTGCCGTAGTTTAACTTCCCCTGAGCTATCAGTTTAAATATTGTTTGCCTTTTTAACCGTGCCTGAAAGGAGCTCATTAAAGTCAAACAGCTTATTATCAAACAAATGAGATGGGTGAATATTATGAAGAGCTGTAAAAATTGTTTCGGTCCTTCCCGGATATTCCTTTTCCCAACCTGCAAGCATCCTTTTAATAACTTTGCGTTGCATGTTGGGTTGAGAACCACATAAATTGCAAGGGATGATGGGAAATTGCTGTAAATCTGAATATGCTTGAATATCTTCTTCATTGCAATACGCCAACGGTCTGATAACCACACTTTCACCGTTGTCGGCTAAAAACTTGGGGGGCATTGCTTCGATTTTACCACCAAAAAATAGATTCAGAAAAAATGTTTCGAGCACATCTTCCCTATGGTGGCCTAATGCTATTTTAGTAGCACCAATTTCCCTTGCAACATTATAGAGAATTCCTCTTCTTAACCTTGAACAAAGGCCACACATTGTTTTACCCGGTTCAATTTTTTCTTTTACAATGCTGTAAGTGTCACGTTCTATAATTTTGTATTCAACGCCAAGCTTATTTAAATATTCAGGCAAAATATGCTCTGGAAAATCAGGTTGTTTCTGGTCAAGGTTAACGGCCACTATTGAGAATGGAAAAGGCATTCTGGTTTGTAAGGCCAATAACATGTCCAGCATTGTATAACTGTCTTTTCCGCCTGACAAACAGACCATCACCTTATCCTTAGGTTGTATCAGGCCATATTCCTTAACAGCAGTGGCAACCTTTTTTTCAAGCTTTTTAATCAGCTTTTCCTGGTCTGCTTCAGGGTCTATCTGAAAGGTATTCTTGGTTATCAAAATAATAATGCGAATACAATATTACCAAGAAATAATGAAGGATATAAAAACGGCGTAGCTATCTCATTACTTCCTTATACCTTATTCAATGTTAAGCCTCAATTTTAACTAGTATATATGGGAGGTATAAAAAAAATATCCTCAACAATACAAAATTTTTAAAAAACTGAAATAAGAGTAAATACTTAGGTATTAACAACCAACGGGCATGGATTTTTTGGGTTAATTTGTCAACAATTGGAAATTTTATGGGTCTTAGCAGGGCTATCAAAAAAAATAACGATGAACATATCCTAAGAATAAGGATCATCTGTAGCGATACTCGGGCATTGATAAACGAAGTGGAAAAAGCATTATTAAAATCAAAAATAATTGACACAAAAGCTTTTAAGTTTATTGAAGATAAAAAACATGAAGTGGATGCCCTCTGTAGCCGTTACTCAAGCCACCTTGAAGAATGTACTATTGATTTTATCCACGTAGATAATGTTTTACTTGATACAGTAAAATTCCAGGCAAATGAAATAAAAGCAAGTATTGTTAATTTTTCAAATAACCTACCAGAAACAGTGAGGAAAAACTTCCCCAGTTATCTTTTAAGAAATAATTTACTTCCCAGTTCCAGGGTTACTAATCTTTAAACTCTCAATCTTTCCAGTTATCCAATATTCTTTTGGCTGCCTTTATATCAACTCCCTTTCCTAAAACAGGGAGGAAAATATCTCCTAACCTTTGTATTCTATTCACTGCATTTTTAATATTAAAATCTGACATCTTTAATCCTGGTTTTACTTCATCCCAATGTAAAGGCATGGAAACTGTTGCCCCTGGTTTTGGCCGAAGAGAATAAGCTGCAGCAACTGTTGCCTGTGGCCTGTTTTGAAGAAAATCTAAGTACATTTTACCACTCCTGTTTGCTACAATCCTTTCTATGCTCGTAAATTCAGGAAGTTGATGATGAATTATTTTAACAAGGGATCGGCCAAATTCCTTTGAATCTTCATATGTATATTTCCCATTAAGCGGAATGTAAATATGCAAGCCTGTGGATCCTGATGTTTTGCAGTAACTGGGGACATTTATCTGATCAAGCAAATTTTTAATTGCCCTTGCCACCTGTATCACCTGCTCAAAAGTATTTTTATCAGGATCTAAGTCTAAAATACACCAATCAGGATTGTTTGGACTTGTAATTTTACTGCTCCAGGGATTTATTTCAATACAGCCTAAAGACGCAACGTATAACAAACTGGCCTCATCTTTAATAACCAGGAAATGTTTTTCACGTTCATCCTCGTCGCTGTAATATGCATAAGTTTCTATCCAGTCTGGAACTTTGCCAGTTACGTCTTTTTGGTAAAAGTGTAAACCTTTGATGCCATTGGGAAAACGGTAAAGGGTCTGAGGCTTATTTACCACATGCGGCAAAATATAGGGTGCAACCTGGTAATAGTAATTCAGCATATCTCTTTTAGAAACCTGATCATCCGGCCAGTATATCTTACTTAAGTGTCCGAATTTAAGATCATGTCCATTAATGTTTCTAACCTGAGAATCGTTGGTTGGGTTGAGCAAAGAATTTCTTTCCAGTTCTCCTGGTTTAGCAAAAGATTGATGGTCGGACAAAGCACTTCTCTCCTGCTTACCAATTTCTAAGGGTAACTCCATTTTGACTTCCGATGCTACTTTATCTTCTATTAAGCCTTTAAATGTAGGATGACGAAAGGTACCGTCCGATGCAACAGTCCGGTAATTGATTTTGGCAACAATTTCAGGCTTTACCCAAAACACATCGGCCTTCGGAGGATTAGGCCTGAACCTTGACGGCTTATTATATTCAGGAACTTCTTTGAAAGGGCAGGTTTTAGTAAAAAAGGGTTGAATTCTTTCGATGATTTCAGTCTGCATTTTATCTGTGAACCCTGTCCCAACGGGTCCAATAAACTGCAAAACGTTGTTCTGATAGACACCCAATAACAAGGCACTTATTTTTCTTGAGCTATCTTCATTTCTGGTATATCCACAAATTATAGCTTCCTGCTGTTTTATAGTCTTGATTTTCAGCCAATCTTTTGACCTTACATCGGGTGTATAAAGGCTATTTTCGTTTTTAGCCACTATTCCTTCAAGTCCCATTTTTTCTGCCATGGAAAACAGTTCTGAGCCTTTGACATTAAAACTCTGACTAATTTTTACCAAATTATTTTCAGGCAAAACTTTGCTCAGTAAATTCCTTCGTTCTTTTAAAGGCCATTGCATAATATTCTGGCCATTATGCCACAACAAATCAAATACATAAAAAACCAATTGTCCATCCGCTTCACTGCGCCATGATTGCAACGCCGCAAAATCGGGATGTCCATCTTTATTTACTACTATGATTTCTCCGTCTAATACAACCTCAATATCAAGTTGTTTAAGGGCATTATAAACAGGATAGAATTTTTCGTTAAAAGACTTGTTATTGCGGGAACGCAATTCCAACATCTCTCCTCTTTTATAAGAAAGTGCCCGGAAACCATCCCACTTTACTTCGTAAATCCAACCTTCTGCGTCAATTGGTTTATCTATTAAAGTGGCCAGCATTGGTTTTACATCCAATGGCATCTCGTTGGCATTTATTTGGGATTCGGGATGGCTCTTTTTTTTCATATTCTTAAAAAAAATCTCTTTAAGAATTTTATGCCAGAACTGCTTAAAAAGAATCCATCAACCTTTGAATAAATTCTTTTTGTGCCTGATTAATTTTTAATCCTGCATCCTCTGTATTGAAATATTCAAGTTTATCTATTTCCGGTATTATGAGCTTTTTGCCTGATTTAGGTGGCCAGTCAACTTCTATTGTATTGCTGGTAAATCCTTTTTCTAAATCATAATCCAGCATGAAAGCCCAGGCATAAACTACCTTTCCACCTTTTTGGGTTATATCCATTAAATTAAAAAATGGACCTTCAGGCTGTATTCCTGTTTCTTCAATGAATTCTCTTATTGCAGCATCAAATAATTCTTCATCGTGATTAACCTCACCTTTTACGATTGACCAAAAGCCATTGTCCTTATTTTTATAAAAAGGTCCTCCGGGATGAGAAATCATCACCAACAATTCATTATTGATAATTTTGAAAGGGAGCAATCCCGCACTGATTTTTTTCATCTTTCTCCTATTTGGCAAATCTCTTAATGAACCTCTTTCCTCTGGAAACATACGCAGGCGATTCATATGGAATCCTGTCGTTTAAAATAATCAAAACTTCTGATGCAAGCTCTGGATATTTGCTGCATATATTCTCCAGCGTTGTTATAGCAAAGGCCTTGATTGCGCCTGGAATTTTTGGTTGATTTATATATCCCAGACAAAGTTCTAGCAGAGGTCCTTCCAAATGTTCCGGAATTACCAAGTCTTGTATAATCCTAAGAATATTCCTTACAGCTGCATCATGGATATCTTTGCTGTAAAGTTGCTGAACTGCTTTATCCAGATAAGGATAAAATAAATCCGGGTTCTTACAGGCAATTAAACCAATTGACCAGGCAGATCTTTGAACAACCAGTTTTTCTCCTTCAAAAAACAGAAACATTAATTCTCGAAATCTTTCGGGAGAGCCTCCTACCCAGGCGATTATTTTATCTGTCTGCACTCTGGAATGTTCTGACAATAAGGCTTCCTTTAAATTCATTTAAATTGCAATTTCGATAGTAATGGAAAACATTTTTAATAAATGGAAAAAACAAATAACAAACCATTTGCATTTTAAAAACTAAATTCCAATAATTGCATATTATGAAAATATTTCCGGCAAATACTAATTGGTGGCACAGCGCAAATCTCCTTTGTGACTAGCTGCCCATTTATTTTGCTTAAAAAAGGCTTGCTGATCACAGTAAGCCTTTTTTTGTTTTAAATTGCCTATCAACCATGAAACAGTACAACTTAAAGACCGACCAAAAACTTTTATTAGGCGATACTTTAACGCCAGTAAGCATATATTTAAAATTAAGGGACAAATTTCCTAATAGCTTCCTCCTGGAAAGTTCTGATTATCATGGTAATGAGGATATTTTCTCTTACATCTGCTGCAAACCTATTGCAGGAATTGTCATAGAAGGAAACACTATTTCTTCTTTCTATCCTGATGGTATCAAAACAAATATCCAAATTGAAGAAAGTGAGGGTGTTAAAATTGAAATTGAAAACTTCACAAAATCCTTCAGTGTCCAGCACAACAGCCTGCCTTTTATTACAAGCGGCGTTTTTGGTTATACTGCTTTTGATGCGGTAAGGCATTTTGAAGATATAGATATTAAAACTTATGAAACAGAATTCAGAAAAATACCTGAC
>JANYCH010000336.1 GCA_025360395.1 Cytophagales bacterium
CAATTTTATTTGTTATAAACTATAAATTGCTTTCTTGAATTACATACAACGGTCTGTTTCTAACGTTGTCGCTTACTCTACTTAAATATTCACCTATTATACCTACACATATTAATTGCACCCCTCCTAAGAAAAGAATACTTATCATTAAAGAGGTCCAACCCTCTACATAATGGCCATTTATAAATCTTACGTATAACGCATAAAGCATTATAATAAAAGATACAAACGATACAATGAATCCCAAAAAGCTCGCAACTTTTAAAGGAAAATTTGAAAATGATGTGATTCCATCCATAGCAAACCGAATCATTTTTCTATAAGTGTATCCGGTGCTGCCAAAACTTCTTCCACTTCTTTCATATTCAACAAAAGTTTGATTAAAACCTATCCATGAAATTTGGCCACGCAGAAATTTATTTCTCTCAGGCATATTTTTCAAAACATCAACAATTTTTCTATCCATTATTCTAAAATCTCCCGTATCAACAGGAATATTAATGGAGGTTATTCTTTTCAGAGTCCTGTAGAAGATCTTAGCTGTAAATATTTTTAATACACTTTCTCCTTCTCTACTTTTCCGTTTAGCATAAACCACCTGATATCCTTCTTTCATCTTTTCATAAAGACTTGAAATTAATTCTGGGGGATCCTGAAGATCAGCATCAATGATAACTACAGATTGCCCTAAAGATGCATCTATGCCTGCAGAAACCGCTACCTGATGACCAAAATTCCTACTTAGGTTAATGAACTTAACACAATTGTCAGCTTTAGCTATATTTTTAATTAAAGTATAAGAGTCGTCACGACTTCCATCATTAATAAAAATTATTTCGTACTTATTTGTAATAGATACAGTAACAGCAGTTAGCCTTTGATAAAGTAAAGGAAGATTTTTTTCCTCATTAAAAATGGGCACAATAATGGATATTTCAATCATTAGTATTTGGTTTATATGATTTCTATTGCTTTATTGTTGAATTAGTGGATTTCAAAGGAGTTCATATAGAATCCATCATAGCCTTCTCCATAATTTCCTTTTGATATTTCAAACCTAATAGTTTCTTTATTTGTAAGATCAAAATTGTAGCTTTTGGGCAGATCCCATTTTACTAAATCTGATGCTACAAGTTCATCATTGATATACACCTGGAACATGATTTCAGCAATTTCATTTCGGTTAGGTAATTTACTTATTGATTGAGGATCCTGATGAACCAGATCAAATGAGATTCCTTTTTTTCTTTGCTCTAATCCAATAGTGAATTTAGTACTTAGAGTAGATCCTGGATGAACATATATTTGCTTATTTCCCTCCTGTAAACCTACTACAAGGGAAAACCCGTCACCCAATTGAACAAATGATGTTGATCTCAAATAATCTTTGGGCCTTAATTCCGGGTTTTTAGGATATCTTTCATTGAAATGTGTGAATGCTCGCTCTACCTCAGTTATTCCTATTGGTTTTGTTTTTTCTAATAATATGCCTTCGAAATCTAGATTATTTCCAATCTTATACCTCTTAATTTCCTTAAAATATTTTCCTAATCTTCCACTGTCAAGAATGGTATTAACAAAATATGATACCACCTGTTGACCTGATTCATCTACATGGATCTGCATTGGTGATACTACAAAAACATAATCGCTATTCCAGAATATATCATCTGGAAATCCATCTCTTTTATCAATATCTTTTGTATCGAGTAATCCAGGTATTGCATTAAAATTTTGAGGTAGAAGTGCATTTCTTAGCAAGTCATCATTCATTAGATAAGAGCTTGAAAGAATATATACTTTCTTTTTACTAACTCCTATAAGTTCATTTATGTCTCTAATAATCTGGTGGATTACAGAATAGTCTTGTCGGACAATTGGGTAAGCGTATCGGTAGTTACCAAATAGTCCTCCAAATCTTGTAGCGTTATAATCAAGGTTAGGAATAAAATAACACAAGAAGTTTAATATGCTAAGCCCCCCCAAGACTATTAATAAGCTAAAATTTATTTTATTCCTATTTCTAATTTTATCTATAAAAATGAACATTCCAAGACCCATTCCTATTAGGATATTACCAGTAAATAAAAAGTTATGGTGAATTCCAAAATCTTGAATTCGATTAAAAATGAAAAATGTTACAAATAATTGTAGTGTAAGAATAATTGAAATATATCTTAATCTTCTATTTTTAATTCCGTAGTAAATTCCATAAAAGAAGAACCCTAAGGTGAAATACCCAAAGAAATCTATTATTTCAAAAAAGGATGCCAGGCCAGTTTTGTTTTTATAAGCGGAATACATATCCTGATAATCATTACCAAAAATTCTTTTTATAAAAGGATAAAAAAATGTAAATAAGATTGTTATGGAGAATAAAGCTGTTAAAAGTGATGTTTTTAAGAAATTTAAAAAGGTTTTGAAATTTTTAGTTTCAGGATCAAACAAATATTTGATAGAACAGGCAATACTATATACTAACCAAAAACTTACAATCCAGAAAAGATACCATCGTCTTGTAAAAACAAATAATACCAGCATAAGGCTTGGAAAGATGATCGATTTCCAATCAAATAGCTCATATTTTTTCTCTATAGCATACCTTAAAAAATACAGAACAAACAGCAATCCAATGCAATCTAGATAACCTCGTATGGTAGCAATATAAAATAGGGGTGAAAGTATTATTAAAAATAAGAGGGTATTTTCTCCTTTATAAAATGTTATTCCTATCAATTTTGCCAGATCCCTAATTAGAAATGCAACTAAAATCTGTACAGGAAGGATTAGAAATATATTCACACTTAATATGTATGAACTATATGAGTCTCCTAAAATGAATATACCTGGTGAAATCAATAATGCAGGCAGATCTGTATAATCATCATATAATAATGACTGGTAAACTCTATTAAATGTTGCAGGCAAATTTTCGGTGAGCCCTTTGTTTATTTCAATTGCCTTTTTCCAATAAACCACACTATCCCAAAAAGGAATTTCTCTTTGAAAACTTTGAAAAAAAACTAAAAATAACCCAGTCGCAAATAGTCCAACAAAAAAATAGGGTAAAAAATTAAGGATATTTTCTTTAGTTATTTTTTTTTCTTTTATGAGAAATTCGAAAAGAACATATAATATAGTTAGGTAAATAGCTAAGTCAATAAGTTGTCCCATTATGTAAGTATTGTTAAGAATAGATTGTTAAGAGTGAAAAAATTATGTGTTACTATTTTCTTTGTTTTTTAATTTTAAAATTCGAGAATGTATCCAATTAGATATAGTATCTGAAAACTTCATTGATGGTTCATCAATGTATTTTGTCATTAAATCTGAAAGAAATAATAATAGAACAATTGAAGAAGCTAATGAAGATAGAAAAGCAAGGTGATAGCCAATTTTAGGATTCAAAAATAAAAAGAAAAAAGAGGCCCAGGTTACAAGAACTAATGAATGTAGTAGATATAGTGAAAAGGAAATTTTTCCTAGAAAAACCAATAACTTTCCTGAGAATATTTTCTGAATATTTTCATTAAAAACTAATCCTCCAAGAAATAGAATAGATCCGAAAATATGATAACCTACTGGACTTTTGAGTTTAAAGATTGAATGGATTTGTGAATAGAAATAACCTTGATATTGTTCTGAGATCGGGAAAGAACCGAGATAAATACCTAAAGCAAATAGGAGGGTTGAATATTTAACCAGACTTTCTCTCAATTTTGCGTTTGTGTTTTCTCCGAGTTGTTTTACAATAAGCCCTCCAAAGAAGCAACAGTAATAAGGATAGTCACCAATAAAAAAGACTAGAAACATGCCTAATATGCTCAAGGATATGTTATTTCTACTTAAATGGTTAATTGAAAGCATTATGAAAAGCAAATAGGATCCAATTAGTTCAATGCCAATAGACCATATTGCAGTATTATAAAATGTGTCTTGATTAAAAAATACTTTGTACAATAATGATTCAAATAAAAACGAAGTAGTTGGGTTGCCACTCCAAAAGGATTTAAACCACCAATCACTTTTTGCCATTATCCCTACTTCACCTGAATAGTTAAAGGATAATTTTAAAAGTAAATGAGCCAATAAAATGCTAAAAGCAACTGGGAGAAATAATCTGAAATATCTTTTTATGGAATAAAAAAGGATGTAATCATTGGATTTTTCAAAAAGTTTGTACGAAAGAACATAACCACTTAGTACAAAAAAGATACAAACAGCAAAATTTCCTCCAATAAATACATTAAATGGACTTTTTGAAAAAAAGAGTTCTAGAGCACCATTACCTAAATTTGTTTCATGAGCATTTCCTGTTAAATGTGCTGGATAAAATGCAAGTAAAAAGTGATGAATTACAACAATAAAGGAAGCTAATCCTCTAACACCATCAAGATAAAGAATTTTCTGTTTAATCATAATGAGAGAAGGCTTTTTGTAAGGTGAAGACATAATAATATCCTTTTGACGAATATTATTTATATTCTTTCTGTTTACTAAAAATAGTTTCAGATTTAATTGAGAGATAAAAACGATGTTTTACATAATTCGGCCCAAATATATTCATAAATTCTTTTCCTCTTAAAAAAAACAAAGGTGACATATAATTTGTCAATTTATAATATTCTAAAAGTTACTAAATTAGTTTCTACAATATTTTTAGGTCTGCAATAAATATTTATCTTGAAAGAAAAGAGCAGCTTGTAAATTCATAGTAAACAGAATTTTATTAATTTAAGAATTGATTCATGGATATTTTCTTACGACATTTCCAATTCAATAATTAATACTTTAATGGTTTGTTATTGTACTTATCAAGACATATTAATTTTAACTCATTAATTAGTTTGACTTTAATAAATCTAATGATTTCTATGAAGCATTTAGTTTAAAGTATTAATGTCATGTTATTAAGCATTTACGAACAAAAATTACTTAAGATCCCTTCAAATATTAGGATATTTCAAATTGTATCGGTGTTTTTATCAAGACCAGAACTATCGTTTAAGTTACTTTTTATAGCTTTGTGTAATCAAATAGTAAAATAACAAATATGGAGAGACTTTACATTTGTTAAACAGCAGTTACAAATGCCAAATTCTATTAAAAGTAACGAGGATCTGTTGGATAATATTGCTGTACGCGATGAACCTCGACGTTATTCTTATACCAAACTACTGCCTGATCTTAAAGCGATATTCGATGCCAGATTAAGGATCGAATACTATGGTGGTAGGCCGTATTATGTAATTAGGAAAAACCCACTGAGAAGAGTTGTTAATTCTTTTTTTAAAAGAACATTTGATCTATTGTTCTCTTTTTTAATTATAGCCTTTATATTAAGTTGGTTAACCCCGCTCATTGGTATTCTTATTAAAATTGATTCAAACGGCCCTATTTTTTACAAGCAAAAAAGGTCAGGAAGAAATAATAGAATATTTTACTGTTACAAGTTCAGGACAATGTCTTACGACAAACACGCTGAATTTAAAGCTGCCACTAAGAATGATAGTCGCGTTACTAAATTAGGAAGGTTTTTGAGAAAATCCAGTCTGGATGAATTTGCCCAATTTTTTAATGTTTTTCTGGGTGACATGAGTATTGTGGGTCCAAGGCCACATCCGCTGAAACTTAATGATGATTATAGAAACAAGGTTGAAAGATACATGTTAAGGCATGCTGTTAAGCCCGGTGTCACTGGTCTGGCTCAGGCTAAAGGCTATAGAGGGGAGGTTTTTGACGCCTTAACTATGAAACAAAGGGTTAAAGTTGATATTTTCTATATTGAGAACTGGACTTTCTGGTTAGATATCAGGATTATTACACTTACAATCTACAACATGTGCAGAGGCGATAAAAATGCCTATTAAAGCCATTTGCCTTTTCTAAGTTTTAAATTGTTAATTTTGCGTACAATTTTTTCCATTGAAACCTGATTTCAGAAAAGTACGGTACATTCTTGCAGATTTTTTATGTGCAGCTTTTGTGTGGGTAGTATTTTTTATTTTCAGAAAGCGTATTCTTAATGAGGAAGGTATTGTTTATGCAGAATATACCAAATTGATCTTTGGTAGCCTTATTATTGCATCCTTTTGGGTTATTTTATTTTATGTGTTTGGTTTCTATCATAACATTTACAGAAAATCAAGAATTAAGGAGTTGCTTAATATTATTCATTCAACTTTTTGGGGAACGATCATTATTTTCTTAACCACTTTACTCGACGATCAGGGAATAACTAATTATAAATCTTACTACAGTACTCTTGCATTGTATTATGGATTGCAATTTTCCTTTGCTTCCATAGTAAAGCTCATTTCGATATCTGAAATAAGAAAATTGGTTAAAAATGGTGTAATTTCTTTCAACTGCCTCTTAATTGGTTCTTTAGAAAAGGTGGAAAGAAGTATTTTGGAACTGCAAAAGTCAAATCATTTGCTTGGATTAAATTTTGTTGGTTATTCTTCATTTGAAGGAAGAGAGTTAGCAACTAATTCAAAAGGAGGTCTTAGGTATTGGGGAGCAATAGATAATCTTCCTAAAATTATAAGAAGGTGCAATATTCAAAGAGTTATCATTTGCATTGACCCAACCGAACATTTAAAGATTAAAGAGGTTACAAATGAACTGGCCGGATTAGGAACCAAAGTTTCTATACTGCCGGATTTATACCAAATACTGATCGGCTCCGTAAAGGTTGAACACGTTCTCGGAGTTCCTTTAATTGATATAGACCACGATTTAATGCCCTTTTGGCAAATTGTATTAAAGCGTACACTTGATATTTTTGTTGCCTTCTTCGTTATGGTTTTTGGACTTCCATTCTTTCTGACTTTCATGTTAGTAACAAGGTTTACCTCAAAAGGCCCCATATTTTTTAAGCAGGAAAGGGTTGGGTTGAATGGTAAAATTTTTAACATTATTAAATTCAGGAGCATGCTAGTCGATGCTGAAACTAAAGGCCCAGCCCTTGCCACAAATAATGATTCCCGTGTGACTTCATGGGGCAGGTTCATGAGAAAAATGAGAATAGATGAATTACCTCAATTCTGGAATGTATTTGTAGGTGACATGTCACTAGTCGGACCGCGGCCTGAAAGGCAATTTTTTATAGATCAGATAACAAATTTTGCTCCGGAATACAGGCATTTGCATAAGGTAAGGCCCGGTATAACATCTTTAGGACAGGTGAAATACGGTTATGCAGAAAATATCGACCAAATGCTGGAGCGATTAAAATATGACTTGCTTTATATGGAAAACATGTCAATCGCCAACGATTTCAGGATATTGTATTTTACTGTAATTACAGTTTTAAGTGGAAAAGGAAAATAAAAAATGGATAATTCTTTTGATATAATTATTGCCGGGGGTGGTATTGTTGGTTTAGCGACAGCCTTAAAACTTAAGGAAAAGAGCCCTTCGTTGAATGTTGCTATTATTGAAAAGGAGGATCGTGTTGCCAAACACCAGACCGGAAATAACAGTGGTGTAATTCATTCAGGAATTTATTATAAGCCTGGAAGTTTAAAAGCAACTAACTGTATAAAAGGTTATCACATGCTTTTAGAGTTTTGTGACAAGAACAGTATAAAGTATAACCTCTGCGGAAAAGTAATTGTTGCCACTGAACAATGGGAATTGCCAATCCTTGAAAATATTTATCAGAGAGGCTTGCTAAACGGTTTAAACGATTGCAAAAAGATTAATGCTGAAGAACTAAAAAAAATTGAACCTCATGTAAAGGGTATTGGAGCAATCTATGTCCCTCAAACGGGAATTATTGATTATAGGCAAGTATCCGAGAAAATAAAAGAATTGTTTCAGGCATTGGGTGGTAAGGTAATGTTAAGTGAAAAAGTAGTAGACATTGTTGTTAAATCTTCAGATGCCACTACTATAAAAACAGACAAGGCATTATACAATACTAAATTATTTATCAATTGCGGCGGACTTCAATGCGATGACCTGGCCTCAATACAGGACCCCGATTTGGATGTTAGGATTATCCCATTCAGAGGTGAATATTATGAATTAAGGCCTGAGAAACAATATCTTGTAAAAACCTTGGTATACCCTGTTCCAGATCCCAATTTTCCTTTTTTAGGCGTGCATTTTACCAATATGATTGGTGGAGGGGTAGAAGCTGGGCCAAATGCAGTATTTGCTTTTGGTAAAGAAAGTTACAAAATGAGTGATGTTAATTTTAAGGAAACCTTTAAATCTTTAAGCTGGGCAGGTTTTAGAACTGTTGCCTTAAAATATTGGAAAACGGGAATAGGTGAATACTACCGTTCTTTTTCTAAATCGGCCTTTACAAAGGCATTACAAAAACTTGTGCCTGAACTTAAAGAGGAGGACTTGATACCTGGTGGAGCCGGCATAAGAGCTCAGGCATGCCATAAGGATGGGACATTACTTGACGATTTTTTTATAAAAGAAACAGTTAAT
>JANYCH010000368.1 GCA_025360395.1 Cytophagales bacterium
CTCTAAACAGAAGTGTAAATGTTACCAATCTGACCTTAGTGAAAGGTATAATTGCCACTGCTGCAAACACATTGACAATTTTAACTTCTGTGTCTGGTAACAGTGCTACTGCAGGTTGGGTAAACGGACTGATCTCGATGCCGTTTGCTGTCGGGACCAATGTAACCAACATTTTCCCTATTGGTGATGCTACAAATTATTTACCTGTTTCAGTTGTATTTCCATCCGTTACAACGGGAGGGACTTTAACAATGAATTCAGTCGGTGGAGATTATTCTCTTTTTCCAAATTCCTGTTTAAACCAGACCAAGAAGGTCTCCCGATATTGGACAGTAACCAATGCAAGTACAGCACCACTAAGCTATAATGCAACATTTGCATTTGCGAATAGCGATGTGATGGGATCTGCCAGTACCGCTGCACTTGTAGGAGGTTTATATACCGGAGGTTCCTGGTCACTTCCAGCAGTAGGTACCAAAACAGCTAATTCAACCATATTGACCATAAATGCAAATGGAGTTGTGCAATTGGCCGAACCGGCAACTTTAATACCACTCACATATGGAAATGGTCAATGGAATGCAAACGTTTACAATGCTACAGACTTTGTAAGTAATTTTAGTGGTTCATTTACTACAGTTCCTTTATCAGTGAATACCACACCAATATATCCTAACGCTTCCAGTCCGGCAGTTGCTGCAGGGTATGTTGGTTGTGTGACCAGTACAACCACAAATAGTGTAAGATTCTTAAGGACAAACATTGCGTCTGGTACATACCAAATCACATTAAACAGCAATGATGACAATGCAAATGTAATTATTAACGGAACAACAGTTTTTTCCAGGGGGACTAGTGGTACCGTTTCAATAGTGTGGACGGGAAACATTACACCAGCATCGCAGGTAGAAATACAATATGCCAACACCGGGGGGCCTGGAAATTTAAATTTTACATTTGCCACATATGGAGGAGCTATTACACAACCTGTTGCCGGATCTATTTCCGGTAACCAAACGGTATGCACAGGAGAAGTACCAGCGATAGTATTAACCAGTGTTTCAGCCCCAACAGCTGGAACGTGTAATCAGGTACCTGGTTATATCTGGCAGTCTTCTACAGACAGTACCATTTGGAATACTATTGGTGGTGCTATCGCAGCTAACTATACTATACCATCAGGCCTAGCTGTTACTACATGGTATAGAAGGGGAATACTTGATTATTGTGGAAACTCAGTTAATACATTACCTGTCAAGGTCATTGTTTATTCAACTCCTCCAGGTACTCCAACTGTATATGGAAATGGCACGTGGATCAACTATGGTTATGCGACCACAACCCTTACAAATTATAAAGGCTATTATACAGAACCACTTTTATCGTTTGACACTAGGAACAGGTATGCAAATGGGGCTGCAATTTCATTAGCTTCTGGTTACCAGGGATGTTTGATGCCTGCAGCCAATATGTCTGTGAGCATGAAGAGGACAAATGTACCTGCAGGAACATATCAGTTAGATATAAATTTTCAGGATGATGGATTTACTTTTCTCAAGAATGGTGTAATAGCGTTTCAAAATAACGGATATACCCCGGGAGTCCAAACAAATGTATACACAGGAACAATAGCTCCAACGGACAATCTGGAATTTCAATGGGTCCAGGTAGGAGGGGGTTCTGGTATCCAGGCTACATTTACATTGGTAACCCCTGTAACTCCATTAGTGGCAGGAAGTATTTCAGGTAGTCAAAATGTTTGTTCAGGCCAAATCCCACAATCTGGATTTACTAATACCGCATCTGCCACCAGCGGATGTGCAGTGATTGCAAGTAGCTATCAGTGGCAAAATTCTACAGATAATCTAAACTGGTTTAACATTGCCGGGGCAAACTCTGTTACTTATACAGTTCCAGGTGCAATAACCACTGATACCTGGTACAGAAGATCGGTAACAGACCAATGTAACAATAATGCTGTCAGCAATACTGTAAAAATAACTGTAGATAACGCCGTATACGGTACACCATCAGTTTTCCCGTCGAATCAATGGAATTTTTATACCTATACCGGATACAATGTTTTCACGACTTATTCTGGTTATTATGTTGAAGCACCTAATTCCTTTGCAACCACATCTAGGTATACAACCACACAAAGCCCTTCCTTTGCAACAGGCTATCTTGGCTGCCAGGTACCTACTACCAACTTTACTGTAAGTGCTAAACGTTCTGGTTTTATTTCTTCCACTACGGGTGTTTATCAAATAGATCTTGCTTCGTTGGACGATGGCGGAACGTTATTTATTGATGGGGTTTCTGTTTATACTAAAGGTTGTTGTGTTGCAGCTGGCTCCCCAATTACTAATATTTATACTGGCCCTTTGAACTCTGGACAAAACGTGGAATGGCAGTGGCTAGCGGGTGGTGGAGGAAACTATTCCGGCCTTACTGTGACGGAACTTGCAGTAGTACCAACCTCATTAA
>JANYCH010000190.1 GCA_025360395.1 Cytophagales bacterium
GCCGCGCCGTCGAGCCCAGCGCGGCCGCGGGCGGAGGTCCTCGTCGACGATGGGACCATGACGGCCGTCGCGGAGGTCCTGGCCCCATATAGTCTGGAGTAATACCAATAAAATAGCGACCCAAAAAGTACTGGACGATTCATTAGAAGAATTATTACAGCATAATGAAGCACTTTATCAAATGGAAATAGAATCTATCAGCACCACACAAATAAACTTATTAAAAGCAGTATCTGAAGGAGAAACACAATTTACTTCGGCACAGGTAATGCAAAATTACAGATTGGGGACCCCTAGAAATGTGGCGAAGAATAAAGATATTTTACGAAACGCAGACTTTATAGATTTTAATAATGGAAAGGCTGAGTTTTTAGACCCCGCATTCGAATTGTGGTTCAGGAAATATTTTCTCAGGAAAGCAATTAATCAATAGAAGAGTACAAAGGTGTTAATTCATAATCACTTGCCTTATCAAGTTCAAGAATTGTTAGAGAGCTGCCATCAACATAAAACATCGGTTTAAACTTGGCTCCCCAAATTATTTCGTTGTATTTATATGAAAATCGGGTATGCACGGTTTGACTGAAAACATCGTCAAAAGCTTTAAATAAAACCAAAACTTCCACATCTCTTTCTTTTAATTCTTCTTCAGACCAACCGAACAAGGGACTGTTTTCGTCTATCACGTGAACTACTGTCCAGTTTAATGGATAGAAATTAATTTTGCTCGTTTCCAGTTTTAAAGAATTAAACTGTCTCTTGTTACTTTCCAGATCCATCCAGGAAAATGATACCTGGTTCTCAACTTCTATTAACTGATTGTTGCGGCCATTTGCAGTTCGGAATTGAAAAGACATTCCATCTTTGTAAGGTGCAATCAGTGCATTTTTGCTGAAAATGATGCTGGCATTTGGCCTTGAAAACCTTCCGTACATGATACCTGTGCCGACTGCAAAGCCCAAAAGCCCTATAAGAGTTTCAAAAGTGGCTATTATATTAGAAGCCAGGCCAGCCGGACTTATTCTTCCATATCCCACAGTTGTCAAAGTTTGGGCCGAAAAGAAAAAAGCCTCGAGAAATTTGCCCCAGTTGTTTTCTCCCAAATGTCCGGCCAGTTGGTCTACGCCTACCAAATAATACAAAATTGTAAAAAAGAGATTCACCATAAAATATGAACCCAATACAATTGCAAAGAAATTGGTCCAGCTGGCCGTAATAAGCCAGTGAAAGGGGCTGGCAATGTTTAAAACGTTAATGCCGGTACGACGAACATTAAAATTGCCATCGTCAAATATTAGTCTTTTTTGGTTGGCGTTCGATTTTCTGCTAAGTCCAAGTTCCTGGTCAGATTTTTCTAATATTGGAGTTTGTTTCTTTAAAAAAGGTATCTTTTTCATGTCAAAAATTGTTCTATCATTGCAGGTAACAAATACCGGCTTAAAAATATTCAAAAAATAACCCTTCACTCTAATTATTTCGTATAATCGAACTGATTAAGCTTTAAACTCATATGGAAGTATACATAGTTGCCGGTTACCGTTCTGCTGTTGGAAAAGCGTCAAGGGGTGCATTTCGTTTTACCAGGCCTGACGACCTAGGTGCCCACATTGTAAAACATCTGGTAGGATCTGTCCCAGGCCTGGACAAGGAAATTATTGACGATGTGATTGTAGGAAATGCAATGCCTGAGGCTGAGCAGGGTATGAACGTAGCCAGGTTCATTTCACTTATTGGTCTTGATACTTATAAAGTACCGGGAATGACTGTTAACAGGTACTGTTCTTCTGGTATTGAAACAATAGCCATCGCTGATGCAAAAATAAAAGCTGGTTATGCACAATGTATTATAGCTGGTGGTGTTGAAACAATGAGTTTTATTCCATTTGGTGGATGGAGAGTTGCCCCGGGTGCTGACCTTGCCAAAGCGCACGCTGATTATTACTGGGGAATGGGTTTAACTGCAGAAGCGGTTGCCGCCGAATATAAAGTTAGCCGTGAAGACCAGGACATATTTTCTTATAACTCTCACATGAAAGCTGTGAACGCCTTAAAAACAGGTGCTTTCAAAGATGATATTATTCCTTATAAAGTTTCAGAAACATTTCTTGATGCAAACGAAAAGAAGAAAACCAAAGATACTATTATAGACACTGATGAAGGGCCACGCGCAGATACGAACGTAGAAGCATTGGGTAAATTAAAACCTGTTTTTGCTGATAAAGGAACTGTGACCGCAGGGAACTCGAGTCAAACTTCAGATGGAGCTGCCTTTGTAATGCTCATGTCGGGCGAAATGGTAAAACAGTTAAATGTAAAACCAATAGCCAGGATGGTTTCTTATGCAGTAGCAGGCGTTGAACCAAGGATCATGGGAATTGGTCCGGTAGCTGCAATTCCTAAGGCTTTGAAAATGGCAGGTTTGAAAAAGGACGATATAGATTTGTTTGAACTTAACGAAGCCTTTGCAGCCCAATCACTTGCAGTGATAAGGGAGTTAGACTTGAATCCTGAAAAAATCAACGTGAATGGTGGTGCAATTGCATTAGGACATCCTCTGGGTTGTACAGGTGCAAAGCTTTCGGTCCAGGTTTTCAATGAATTGAAAAGAAGGAATAAAAAGTACGGAATGGTAACTATGTGCGTGGGCACCGGACAAGGTGCTGCTGGTATATTTGAGATGTTGTAATCAGTATTATATTCTGGGGATCAAAGAAATTCTTTGTCCCCAGATAGATTTTATTACATCAATTAATTTTTATTTCAAGCCTTAATTTTTGTTTTAGTATAATTTAAATTTCTGATAAAGAGATATTTGTATGTTAACTTTTTAAATATAATGTCAATCATCACTTGTTGTAACGACTATATTTATTACATCGAATGCTTGACACCAATAGTGTGTTTGTTTATATTTGTTAAGCAACGTCCAGATAGCTCGGTCTCATTATAAAGGTTAATTGTTGAACCATTAAACTTTTTAGTTATGTTGGAGTATTTTAAACTCATCCTTTCAAAAGTTAGTTTTGAACCCTATATTTTTGAAAGAGAACTCAGTAAAGCAATCAAAAGCGGATTGCGTATGGATGAACTAAAGGAATTTAAAAAATGGTGTTATCAGAATTACGGAAAGACACATCATTTTATTTTAGACAAATGCTTCTTCAACGTTACCCAGCTTGCTGCTTTATAAAAATTATATTTCTTTCCAGGCCTTTGTGTTTCGTTCTTTTTAAGGCACTTCCTTTAAATACTTTATTAAATACTTCTTCTGTTATCTCCTTAAAGTGATCGTTTTTTAATTCAAGCAGATCCTGTGAAATATTAAACTCTGGAACTTGATGCGGTTTTGAAAAACGGTTCCAGGGACAAACATCCTGGCAGATATCACAGCCAAAAACCCAGTTATCCATCTTTCCTTTAAATTCTAAAGGAATATTTTCTTTTAATTCTATTGTTAGATAAGAAATGCATTTACTGCCATCTACAACATAAGGTTCTGTTATAGCATCAGTAGGGCAGGCATCAATGCAGCG
>JANYCH010000005.1 GCA_025360395.1 Cytophagales bacterium
GAAGTAGTAGGCTCAATGGAGATGCCTGATGGAAATGAAATTAAAACTGGTTTTTTGAAATATTGAGAAGCATGGAATGAAATCCAGAGCTTCAAGATGTTCCAGGAGCGTTGAAAGGTAAGTTTTAGCAGTAGGTTTATAGAATTAAAACCTTTCAAAATGAAATTTTTTGAATTACGTATTTATGAAACCATGATGGAAGTTTATGATGAGAGTCTTTCATTATTCCATTGTTAAATTCAGCAATGAGTTTGTACTCACGTCCTGAATTATCAAAAATGTAAGCTCTTTTTACTAGCTGT
Source organism: Cytophagales bacterium (assembly GCA_025360395.1). Taxonomy (GTDB): domain Bacteria; phylum Bacteroidota; class Bacteroidia; order Cytophagales; family UBA9547; genus UBA9547. Next base: position 303 of record JANYCH010000005.1, read on the forward strand.
ATGGCATCATACAATAACGAAAGGGAATCATGGAATCTTGATATAACCTTATCATCTGCTACCCAATGGCCGCCTTTTGCAACCCTTGATTCTATTCTGTCAATATTAATGATTGGCGACTCTGTGGCGATATAATACAAATAAGTCTGAAATCCAGCACTGTTTGCTTCTTTAATATCATTAAGCTTTGAACTATGAGACATGACCGTTTCGAAAGCAAACGAGCGGCCAACTTTTATAAATTCCTTTCTGAGATATGATGCTAAAAAAGCAGCCTCGTAAGAATTTGTATTTTTCGATTTGTTAACCAGAAAATTATCTACAAACTGGATATCAACATTATATCCTTCGTTCCTAGCCTTCACTATTAAAGAAGAAGACTCAGAAAATTCTAGATAACTTTGAATATCAGCTCTAAGATTTAATTCAGATAGATTAATAAAACCCTTTTCACCTAACTGCCTTTCAATGTTATCAGCATTTAAAAAATAAGTAGAATTAAATTTACCTGAATCATGCAATACATTATATAAAAACGATTTCCCTGAACCATTAGGTCCAGCAAAGACTCTCATTCTTTTTTCAGGCATTATCTAATTTTCCTATTTCCACTTTTTTACCATCAGAATACTCTCTTATTATTTTACCATCTTCTAAATAAGTAATTGGTAATCCTAAAGCCTTATTTTCTCTGATAGACAATTGACCACTTAATTTACCCATCTCAATCAAAAATGTGGTTTGCTTAGAATCCGAGATGAAAATTCCAGATTTAGTCCTTCTCGAGGGAGAAGTACGAATTTTGAATATTTTAGGTTTTGAATTTCTCATCCTGTAAAGAGGTAGGGCAATATTCGTGTATAAAGCAACGCAATAAATTCAATTTAAGCAATTCAATTCAAGTTGCCAACCTTTCAAAAGCTTATCATAATGAATCCTTTCTTCTCCAAGCTATAACAGCCCGAATCTCCCCATAAGAATAGCCATTCCCTAAAACTTCTTTAATTGGAGACAGGGCCTGGTCTCCGCATTGTTTAATGGCTTTTTCTATAATGGCAATTTTCTGGAATGGTACAATTTCTGTCACTTCCATTTCCCCTTTTTGGATGAAATAAGCTAGATGGGTTTCAATCGTTGAATTTTGTACCCCGCGCATTTCTGCAATTTCATCAATGGTTTTGCCTTGTTTAAAAAATTGGAAACTTACTCTTTTGGTATCAGATAAATTGTCATTTGTTGATTGCTTTTTCTCCCGTTTGGGGGATTTCATTTCAATCCTGCTGGAAATCTTATTTTCCTGACAATAATGAAGGATTTCATTTAAAAAATAAGATCCATACAATGAAAGCTTTATGTCACCCACACCAGAAATGCGCCTGAACGATGGTTCATTAATTGGCAAATATGCGGCCATTTCTATTAAAGTGGCATCAGAGAATATTTGAAACCCTGCAACATTTTCTCTGTCGGCCAGCATTTTACGAACTGTTTTAAGTTTTTCAAACAGTGGCTTCTCATAACTCATTGCTTGTTTGGGCCCGGGGTCAAAGTCTTCTTTTCGAACTGCTGACTTGATGAACCATACTTTTTCTTCGCCTTTTAAAACTTTTGAACTGGCACTTGTAAGCTGTAAAACAGGATACGTGCCTTCGCTTTGCTTTAAGAAACCCAATTGGATAAGGTCCTTAATATGGTCCATCCAGAGTTCTTTAGGTAAATCCTGACCGATACCATAGGTTTTTAATTCTTTGTGTTCTTCCCTTATCTTTTCTGATTTTGAGCCTTTCAGAAAGTCAGCAACATATTGCATTCCAAAGCTTTCCTTTAACCTAAAGACTGCTGAAAGTATTTTTTGAGCTTCGATGGTGGAATCTACTTTTTCAAAATCGCTCAGGCAAATGTCACAACTTCCACAATTATTGTTTGCCTGCTCGCCAAAGTAATTCAAAAGGTATTTCCTGCGACAAGTACGCGCTTCACAGAAAGCCTGCATTTTATTAAGCTTGCCAATCATGATTTCGGTTTGCTCTTTATTGCCTTCTACTTCAGCGAATTTCCTTAGTTTCGCTACATCACCAGCTCCATAAAATAACAAAGCATCGCTCGGAAGTCCATCTCTTCCTGCCCTTCCTGTTTCCTGGTAATAACCTTCTATATTTTTGGGTAGATCTACATGGACCACAAACCGGACGTTGCTTTTGTTAATTCCCATTCCGAAGGCAACGGTTGCAACCATTATTTTAACCTCATCGCGCAGAAATTCTTCCTGGTGTTTTTGCCTTGTTTGCTGGTCGAGTCCGGCGTGATATGGTTTTGCTGGAAAGCCGGCATCTGTTAATTTTTGAGCCACCTCTTCAGTGCTGTTTCTGGAAAGGCAATAAATGATTCCGGCATTGGCTTTATGCTGGTCAAGGTAATTTAATAAACGTTCCAGGTAGTTTTTCTTCCTTTCAACATAATAGTAAATATTAGCCCGGTTAAAGCTTGAGACAAATGTTTTAGGTTGTTTTAAATTGAGCTTGTTAAGAATATCATCCCTGGTTTGATTATCCGCTGTAGCTGTAAGTGCAATTACCGGGACTTCAGGAAAATAATCTTTTAACTGGGCCAACTGTAAATATTCTGGCCTGAAATCATGTCCCCAGGAAGATATACAATGTGCTTCGTCAATGGCAAACAGGGAAATTTTGCATTGCTTCAGGTAAGTCAGAAACCTGTTTTCATTGGCAAAGATCCTTTCAGGTGCAACATAAAGCAACTTAAGTTTTTGTTCGTTCAACTGTTGGGAAACCCAACGCTGTTCGTCATTGCTTTGGGTGGAATTTAAAAAAGCAGCAGGTATTCCATTCAATCTAAGTTGGTCCACCTGGTCCTTCATTAAAGCAATAAGTGGGGAAACAACCACAGTTAAACCTTCAAACAATAAGGCGGGGACCTGGTAACAAAGGGACTTTCCCCCTCCTGTAGGCATTAATACAAAGCTGTCTTTTCCTGAAAGTATATTGTCTATGATTTCCTTTTGGCCATAACGAAATTCTCCGTAACCAAACTGGTGCTGAAGTATATATTCGGGAGTTTGGTCTTGTATGGTCATGATAGAAATTAGCCAGCAGTATTATTTCTTTTTCTCAGTAAAGCCAGCTGGCAGCACGAATAATTCAGGGCTCTGAGTTTCTTTTTTTAAAGATACAGCTTCTAATGTCATTTGACCTTGAGGCATGCCCATATTCATTTTTAAAGGTACGCCTTCTATTTTATCCATAAAAGAAGCTCTTTGAGATTGACCTATCCTGATTTTAGAAAATTGCTTTGGATCAAGGTCTTTAATTTCAGTTGTTGCCCAAACATTGTTGGTCATTTTTTGGCCTCTTTCTGTCATTTCAACAATGTATTTCAGGCATTTATAACCTAATACCGTACTTGTTTCGGTTGTTTTGGTTACCTTATAATCTTCCGTTTTGCTTGCTGGAGATTGAGGCAAAACCGAATAAGTTTTGTTCTTTCTGTCAATAGAATAAGATGTTTCTTTATCCTTTAAGAACAGGATTTCACTGTCAAAAGCGCCCCCTGTTGTTTTAGTCAGAGAGTTTGAGTTTTTGATGTGTATTTCCATGCTTTTGGGCATCATATTATCCATCATGCTTCCACCTGAACCAGATTTGGTTGCTTCAAGTTGCTTTTCGATCATTGCCTTCATTTCAGGGTTTTTTTCCATCATAGCTTTAAACTGCGGATCGTTCATTTTTGCTTCCAGTTCTTGCATTTGAGCTTTCATTTCAGGCGAATTCATTTTTGCACTTGCCTGTTCCATCTGTGCTTTTAATTTAGGATCGGTTATTTCCATTTTAAAATTCCATATTATTAAGCCTTCAAACTGAGCTTGTCCTAAAAGAGGAACCAAAAGAATAAGGGTTGATAAAAAAATGTTTTTCATAATGATTGATTTTGATTGTTTATAAGAAATAGATACCTAGGTGCAATTTAATAAATAAGCGAAATCGATTAGAAATAAGTTATTTCATAATCCTAAATCAAATTAGGTAAGTTTAGGTTTTCGTTATTCCTTTATCCGTTCAATGAAACTAACCAAAGCTTGCTTTTCAATTTTGCTGCTTTTTCCTTGTCAGGTTTACTCTCAGCAGAATGGATTTTTAATATTGCAGGACAGTTCTATGATACCGGTAAAGGTTTTAAAGAATTCTGATAAATTACCTTCTGAACATGTTTACATCTTCGACTTAATAAATATTTCAACCGGTGATTCCGTAAAATCTTATTTCCCTCAAGAAATTAAGGGATTTGTGATAGGAAAAAAGGTTTATAAAACTATAAAAATTAAAGTCGGAGGAACTACTAAGCATATTTTCGGACAACAACTCGAAACTGGAAAGGCATCATTATATTATTACAATGGCAAAATTTTCGGTGCCAGTGAAGTATATATTTTCAACAAAAAGGATGAGGCACCTTATTATATTAGTTTAGAAGCCAGATTAAAAGGCGAATCTCAGGACAATAACTCCACAGGTATGGCACCAGATCTTGTCTTACAAAAACAAATGAACCAACTCTTACACAATCTTTCTGATCAAAATGCCTTCAAATCGCAATTTATAAGATACTTTTTTGATTGTGAGGAAGTCGCTAACAAGTTAAAACAGGATTGGTACCCACCCTCTTCTATATCCAGTTTGTTTCAGGATTATAATAGTTGCAATAAATAAATGTAATCGCAATTGAATTATTTGGTTCCCTTTCAATTGTTTTAAGCTATAATCAAGGTAATTTGCAGCCAATTATAATCTTTCATTTTGGGAAAAATATTCTTTACTCCAGGACCCGCACATCTTTATCCAACGGTTCAAAAGCATCTTTTAGAGGCGCTTAATCTGAACCTTGGATCTATTTCTCACAGGGGAAAACAATTTCAAGGAATTTTTGCAGAAACAACCGCAAACCTTAAATCTCTTTTAGGAATTCCGGAAGGTTTTAACATTTATTTTACTGGCTCTGCTACAGAAATTTGGGAAAAATCGCTTTCCAGTTGTGCCGGTAAAAGCTCTTTTCATTTCGTGAACGGCTCTTTTTCTAAAAAATACTTTGAATTTTCTAAAGAAATAGGACTTGCTGCGTACAAAGCAGAAGCCCCAATGGGAGAAGGTTTTGACATTGCTAAAATTTCTATTCCTTCAGAAGTTGAAATGATTTGTTGCACTCAAAATGAAACAAGTACCGGTGTGCAAATGCCTGTTGCAGACATTCATGCATTGAAAGACAGATATGCCGATAAGCTGGTATTTGTGGATGCTGTTTCCTCTCTACCTCATCCGAATTTCGATTGGAACAAGGTAGACAATGTACTATTTTCTGTTCAAAAAGCATTCGGGATGCCTGCAGGTTTGGGTGTTTGGATTGTAAATCAGAAAACCATTGAAAAAGCAAAAGCATTAAAAGCTCAGGGACATGTCGCCACTCCCTACCATAACCTTTTATCATTGGTTGAAAATGGTTCTAAAAATGAAACTCCTGCAACGCCGAACACTCTATATATTTACCTGTTAGGGAAAATTGCGGCAGATATGCTGGCAAAAGGAGTCGAGAATATAAGAAAGGAAACAAGTACGAAGGCACAAATGATTTATGACTTCTGCGAAAAATCTGAAATGTTTGATCCTTTTGTAAAAAACATTGCCCACAGGTCTGAAACTGTCATAGTGGCAAATACTAAATCTCCCGCAGCTGAAATAATTGAAAGCTTAAAAAAGGACCAGATAGTTTTGGGTGCCGGATATGGAAGCTTTAAAGATTCTCAGGTAAGGATCGCCAATTTCCCGGCTGTTTCGATTGAGAATGTAGAGATGCTGATAAAAAAATTATCTAACAATTATTGAAACAATCAGATCGTAAATAATAACCTTTTCCCTCGGGTGCTTTCATTGAAAGTACCATTTTCAAAAACAAGGTTCCCGGATACAAATGTGTGGGTGATTTTGCTTTGAAAGGTGTGCCCTTCAAATGGCGACCAACCACATTTGTACAAAATGTTATCCTTGTTGACGGTCCATGGAGAATCTATGTCTGCTAATATCAAATCTGCCCAATAACCTTCCCGCACAAATCCCCTATCCTTAATCCGGAATAAGATAGCGGGGTTATGGCTCATTTTCTCCACAATTTTTTCCAGGGAAATTTTTCCCTGATGATAAAAATCCAGCATGGCCACAATTGAATGCTGAACCAATGGTCCTCCTGAAGGGGCTTTTAAATAGCTTTGCTGTTTTTCTTCCAATGTGTGAGGCGCATGGTCAGTGGCAATTACATCGATAGTCCCGTCCAAAACTCCTTCAAAAATTGCTTTCCTGTCTGCTGATGATTTTACCGCAGGGTTCCATTTTATAAAATTTCCTTTCTTGATATAGTCATTGTCAGAAAACCACAAATGGTGAATACATGCTTCAGCAGTGATCTTTTTATCTTTTAAGGGTGTAATATTTTCAAATAATGCCAGTTCTTTGGCCGTGCTGATATGGAGGATGTGTAACCTTGTACCATGTTTCTTAGCCATGGAAACGGCGAGAGAGCTTGAGTTATAACAAGCTTGCTGGCTTCTAATCAGCGGGTGATATTCAACTGAAAGTTTTTCACCGAAATGTAAAACATAGTTCTCCTGGTTAATTTTGATCAGCTTATCATCTTCGCAATGTGTTGCAATAAGGCAAGGAGAACTTGAAAATATTTTTTCCAGGGTGGGCGCATCATCAACTAACATATCGCCGGTAGAAGAACCCATAAATATTTTTATTCCACAAACATTTGAAGGATTTGTCCTCATCAGTTCATCATAATTATGATTGGTTGTGCCCATAAAAAAGGAATAGTTAGCCAATGAATCTTTAGAAGCAATGGCATATTTTTCTTCTAGCAGGGTCTGAGTAGTGGTCTGAGGATTTGTATTTGGCATTTCCATAAAAGAAGTTACTCCTCCAGCAACAGCAGCCTTGGATTCCGTATAAATGGTTGCTTTATGAGTTAACCCTGGTTCTCTAAAATGGACCTGATCGTCAATAGCGCCTGGAAGAAGATATTTTCCATTGGCATCTATAATTTTATCAGTTTTTTGTCCAGAAAGGTTTTTGTCAACTTTTTGTATCCGGCCATCTTTAACCAAAATGTCTAAAGTATTTATTTTTCCTTCATTTACAACCTGTGCATTGAGAATTAGAATAGAGGACATGGGAGTGTTTAAAAAATCAAAGATATTAATATTAGCACTATCTAGTATCAAGTATTAAGATTGCTGCATGTGCATGAATTAGGATTGTAATTGGCTATGGAAGAAATTTAGATATTTATTCCATAGCCTTGATCTTTTGGTTTTTTTGCATCAAGCCAAGGAACAATGAGGAATGAGCAGGTTAAATTTGATAAGTTCTTCTTTATAAATGCGGAAGGCCAAAATTCTATTTCCCTGTTTTTAAGCTTAATTTTTATTGAAATATATGCCGAGATTTAATTGGATACCAAGCCTGAATGTAACAGGGACATAATTTGGTTGAAATGAATCCCTCCAAGTATTTAGTTTTTGCTCCGTTACATAAGGGCTATTGTAATCTCGGTACTCTTTTCTACGGAAATCGGCAGGGTTAAATAAATTTGTATAAGTAGAAAATCCAACCTCAGCAAAATAAGATACCCTTTTGGTTGGCCTTAAAATCATTAAAATAGTTAGTTCATGGATAAGTGTTGTCTTGTCCCTAAATTCATATATTTCCGCTGGTTCAAATGCATTAGCGTTACTGGACCTTCCGCCAGTTTTATCTAGAAATATGTAATTATAATAATAGCTATATCGGACAATATTAAATTTATAGAAAGCATTTAGATGAATTTTTCTGCGCTGAAATGAAAATCCTGCTTGGGCATATAGTTTTTTATAATCAGCCTTGGCGCTTCTTCCTTCATAGGAAAAAGGTATTTGTACCTCTTCGTAATTAGTTTTACCAATACCCCCGCCAAGTGTGGCCGACAGTCCTATAGAATTTTTTGGCCTTCTGACAGGATAGAAATTCTGTGACAACGCGAATTCATACGCAAATCTCGAAAAGGGGGATGAGGCTTTAGAAAGAATGTTATAATTGTAAAATACAGTCGCACCTGCCACTAATTCTTTATGTAATCGGATATTCCCTTGCAACTGCTTGGAATCTAGTGAAGTAAGCAGTTTTACGGAACCTTTTCTTGTAGAATCAAGAAAGGAATTATTAACCGAAGTAAAGATGTAGTTGTTGGTTGTGCAGGAATAGAAGAATACCGGAAAAAATAATATATATAGGTTTTTCATTTGATAATTAGCTCGTGAATCTAATACAAAAATTGGGTTCTCTGAAATGGACCTGATCGTCGATTGCTCTTGGTAAAAAATATTTTCTATTGGCATCTATAATTTTGACCGTTTTATGACCTGAAAGATTTTGTCGATTTTTTCTATCCTGCCGTCTTTAATTAAAACATCCAAGACATCTATTTTTCCTTCGTTTACAATCTGGGCATTGAGAATTAGTATATCAGTCATTTTATCAAAATGTTTTCAAATTTACTGCAAGTACATATCTATTAAAACCTATTGAAGCTGGTTTTAGAATATGTTGTTTTACAGAATGATATAAAACCTGAAATCGGTATTGTAATGCACATCTATTGTTGGCAATACGTAGTGAAACTATAGACTGACATGCGTTCGGAATCTGAAGCACTGGATTGCTTTCAAAAGCCTAAATAATTTTTGAAAAACGGATAAAGTGCTGTCTTTCAAAATGCACTCATAGAAGGATGTATTATAACTTATAGCAAAATTAATAGGAGTATTAAAGATGAGAAGATCCAAATTTTTCTAAAGGGAGAATTAATGCAACAGAACCAAACCTTGATGCAGATATTTTTCTATAGAAATGGTATCCTATTGCAGGTTTTAGTATCTCAAATTAACCGAAAGTTTGCACGGTCTAACAATGTTACATCTCAGTATGGGGGTGCTATTTACTTTTTAAAGGAGTATACTTATTTATCCTATCAATTGCAATTAACACTTCCGTTAAAAATACTTAAAGTAGTAATTTACTCAAGAATGAGACATAAAAAAAGCTCATACAAACAGATGTATGAGCTTAGGTTATAGCACTACCGAGTGCTGAAAAAGGTTGGCGGCTACCTACTCTCCCGCATATTATTGCAGTACCATCGGCCCGACGGGGCTTAACTTCTCTGTTCGGCATGGGAAGAGGTGATCACCCGCGGCATGGCCACCATTGTCTTAGAAGACTTTGATGGGTATTTG
>JANYCH010000021.1 GCA_025360395.1 Cytophagales bacterium
AAAATACAAAAACAACTGGCTCAATTTAATCCGGAATCTTCTGTATTTTTACTCTTAAACTGGCTCTGTTTAGTCCGGAATCACTGGCTCAGTATAGTCCGGAATAATCAGTTATTCAGCGTGGCGGTAATGTAATTGCCCGTTCCGTTGATATGTCAAAGCCAATGGGTAATAATGTACTTCTTTCACTTCTTAAAGCCACAACCTTAAAAGGGTCTACACTTGTAACCGATGGTAATATGGGTTATAGAGGTGCAAAGGATATGGGTTATGAGCATTTCTATGTAGATCATGCCCTTTTCTATTCTAAAGATGGAATTAACAACAATACAATAGAATCTTTCTGGTCAACCTTAAAGCGTGGTATCTATGGAATCTATTATTCTATTTATCCTAAATACTTACAGAATTATGTTAATAAGTTCTGTTTCAGGTACAACAACCGTAAAAACAAGAACGTTTTTGACCTTGTTTTAAGGCAAAGTGTGATTGTGTAAATTCTTTATTTTATTCGCCCAATTTATTTTGTTGCATAGCCATTTTTTTATTATAAATATCGGCTGGATCAATAACGGGCATTATAAGACCTTTCAAATCAGAATTTGAGCATTTTTCGATCAAAATGCCTCTAGTAGTTGAAATAGCTATACCTAAGAAAACAATAACGGCATATGATTCGATTTCACATCCACCATTTTTAGCTTCTACAATATCATCAAAATTTTTAATCCAAAAATCAAAAACGTTGGTATATGCTAATAAACTAACAGGATCTGGTTTTATATGGTCATTATACAAAAATATTACAGTTATTGAAAGAGAAATAATTGATTGATCTTTTTTTGGGACAACCTCAAAATTTATATCTACGATTAAGTTACTCTCTTTTATTTCAGATATTTCACATGATTCTTTACCTCTAAGTTGAAGTAAAATTTCTGATGTTTTTAACAATCTAAATGTTAGTTGTTTTCTTTCTGTACCATCCATACTAACTAATTTTTTGATAGTCTTCAGTTGTAATGGTAGACATATAATCTATTTTAATATGTCTTGAAATAGGCTCAATTATATGCATTGAATCTCGATTAATATAACTGTCAATATCCTCGTAGGTAACAACTGGAACTTTACCACATATAAGTGCTAAATCAACAAGTTTGCTTATCTTGTGGTCAAAATCCCCGTTCAAAATTTGAGTTATATACCCTTTTGACACTCCCATTTGAAATGCAAATTGAGTTTTATTGATTTTATTTTCTTCTAAGTAATTATCTATAAGATTAAACAATCCAATTTGAATTGCTCCCTTCCAATATTCCTTACTTGAAAGTAACTCTTTTCTTGTTATCATTAAAGTGAATTTAAATATTGATTTTTAAGCCCCCTAAATTTACTTATATCTTTTGGTTGAGAGTTTTTATACCCTCCTAATACTATTATTAAACCACCTGTTTTTTGAATGGCATACAATCTAAGATCACCAAATTTAAATTCACACACTCCAACAAGTCCTTTTGTATTTTTGAGGTGATGAAATTTTGTATTTGGTAATCTTGCGCCTCGCGAAACTTCATTCATAATGTGCAGTAAGCTTAAATAATGAGATTTGTATTTTGCTTCCAACTCTCTTTCGTATGACTCTAATTGACCAAGATCATCAATAACCAATTCTACAATTTCAAGCCTTCCCTTTACAGAATCTAGTTTACGCTACGCAAATGTAGGCATAAAAGTTTAGTTTGGACTAAACTTTAAATATTTAGTCGTATGAAGATAATATTAAAAATATACTGAAATTAAATTATCTCACTAGCCCTTACGCCCAGAGCATTTGCTAGACCGTACACGGTTGAAATAGTAGTATTTACATGCCCTTTTTCAATCCTTGCAATCTGTATTTGAGACACGCCTACCTTTTCGCCTAACTCTAATTGAGTAATGCCCTTTTGCTTGCGTACAACACTAAGCCTTACCCCAAAATCTTTAATTATTGATTCGTTCCTTGTATTGCTCATAACTTCAAAGTTAATATCTTATCTGTTATAAATATATATCTTTTTGACTTTGGATTATGTGTTTAGTCCAAAAATGTAGAATTTACTAAAGCAATTTTTGCACAATTACAGGAATCATATTTTTGGTATTTTTTAAGGTGTAACACCTATTTTTATGTATTAACATGCTGAAAGACAGGCCAATGTGTGTAAGGGTATAGTACCGATATGAATAGTAAATTTTCAGAATAAGGACATTTTGGATGTAATTATTCAAATTATTTTGAACTTGTGGCATACTTTTTTAATTATTACATCAGTAAGTTTTTTTATTATCATAACTTATTGAAACACTTTACTATGGAATTAATTTCTACTTGTCCGGTTTCGTTACACGAAAAGCATGCTATTGCCATTTTGTATTATCTGATTGCTGATGCTGATTTTAACATCACCGAAAAAGAGTCGGCACTTATTGACAAAAAAATCCAGCACCTTTTTGCTGATGCAGATATGGATGCTTTTGAAAAAGGTGAAGTAGTAAGCAAAATTATTGACTACTCTATCGGCTTGAACGACAATCTGAAAAAGGAAACAG
>JANYCH010000023.1 GCA_025360395.1 Cytophagales bacterium
GTTGGTCATGCTGCCCTAACCATGGCAGAATATTTCAGGGATGATGAACAGCAGGATGTTTTATTGCTGATCGACAATATCTTCCGTTTTATTCAGGCTGGAATGGAAGTATCTGGCTTAATGGGCCAAATGCCTTCCCGCCTGGGTTACCAGCCCACACTGGGAACGGAACTTTCACAGCTGGAAGAACGGATCGCCAATACAAATACCGGAGCTATTACGTCTATTCAGGCAGTGTATGTTCCGGCGGATGATTTGACCGACCCGGCGGCGGTGCATACTTTTTCACACCTTTCGGCATCTATTGTTTTGTCAAGAAAGCGTGCAAGCGAAGGTTTATTTCCAGCGATAGACTTATTGCAATCAAGTTCCAGAATGGCCACGCCAGGTATTGTGGGGGAAAGGCATTATCTGCTTGCCCAATCGATCAGGGAAACGCTGGCCAAATACGAAGAGATCAAAGATATCATTGCCATGCTCGGAATTGAGCAGCTTTCGACAGAAGACCGCAACCTTGTTTCAAGAGCCAGAAGATTAGAACGCTTTCTGACCCAGCCTTTTTTCAGTACCGAACAGTTCAGTGGAATTTCAGGAAAAGATGTAAGCCTGGAAGAAGCACTGGATGGATGCGAAAGGATCATGAAAGATGAATTCAATAACCTTCCTGAAAGTGCATTTTACATGGTTGGTACTATTCAGGAAGCCATAGACAAAGCTAAAACGAAATAATACATGCTTATGAATTTAAAGATCTTACTTCCATATAAACAGCTTCAGGAAGTCAAAAATGTGATAAGGATTGTAGCTGAAACCACTTTAGGATCTTTGGGCATTTTACCTCAAAGACTGGATTGTGTCGCCTCTCTGGTCCCTGGCATGTTCCTTTATGAAACAGAGGCTGGGAAAGTGAATTATCTGGCGGTAGACGAGGGCCTGCTCACAAAAGCGGGCAATGAAATCCGGGTCTCAGTGAGAAATGCTTACGGAAGTGAAAATCTGGAAAAGCTGGAAGAAACAGTGAAAAAGGAATTTCTGGCAATTGAAAAACTTCAGCAAGAGGACAAAGCAATTATCTCCAAACTGGAGACCGGTTTCCTTCGAAGCCTGGATAAATTCCGGAAATCAGAATAGGCAATGGAAGATAAAGAATACGACCGTTTCAGTAAGCTTATTTCATCTAAGCAAAAGCACAAACTGAAATCGCAACAAATGGGAAGAAGTGCCTGGACAGGTCTGCAGGTTTTTGGGATCATTGGTTGGTCTGTGGTGGTACCGGCCTTGTTGGGAACTGCATCAGGCATCTGGCTGGATAGAAAATACCCTCAAACATTTTCCTGGACGCTCACTTTGCTTTTGGGTGGTTTGACTGCTGGTTGTATCATCGCCTGGCAATGGTTAGAGAAAGAAAATACAGACATCAACAATGAATAATATGTTACAAATGGCATTAGCATTATTTACCGGAATCCTTGCTGGCACTTTCTGTTTTTTAGGGCTTTGGTTCACCCTGAAGAAGATGACTACTTCCAGAATTCCGGCTCTTTGGGTACTGGGAAGTTTTATCCTGAGAACCGCTGTAACCTTGCTTGCATTTTACTATGTAGCAATGGGAAGGTGGGAAAACCTGCTTTTCAGCCTTGCCGGATTTATCATTGCCCGTTTTGCTGTGATGCGCTTTACGAAGGACGTTCAATTCAATACCACAGTGATCAGGAAGGAGATGAGCCATGAATATTAGCCCTGATGAAACCATCCTTTGGGAAAAAGGATTTGTTACCATTAACTCTACGCTGGTCACAACCTGGGGAATTATGATTTTGCTTGCGACGGGCTCCTGGCTTATTACCAGAAGGTTGAAATCTGATATAATGATCTCAAAATGGCAATGTGCCCTTGAAATAATCGTTACAGGAATTAACAGCCAGATCGAAGAAGTTGGGCTGAAAAACCCTCAAAAGTACTTGTCTTTTATCGGGACATTGTTTCTGTTTATTGCCATCGCAAACGTGTTGACCGTTTTGCCCTTTTACGAACCGCCCACCGGATCCTTGTCCACCACAACAGCCTTAGCACTCAGCATCTTTATAGCCATTCCTTTCTTTGGAATCAGGGAAAGCGGGATAGTCGGATACCTGAAAACCTATGTTGAACCGACATTTATCATGCTGCCTTTTAACATTATCAGTGAAATATCACGCACACTTGCACTGGCTGTAAGGTTATTCGGAAATATGATGAGCGGAGGAATGATCATCAGTATTTTATTGAGCATTACCCCGTTCTTTTTCCCGATTGTCATGACCACCCTGGGCTTGCTGACAGGCATTGTCCAGGCTTACATATTCAGCGTGCTGGCTACGGTTTACATCGCAGCGGCCACTGAAGAATCAAAACCTAAATTATCAGTCATCTCTAAATAAAAAATTATGGATAGTGCAACATTAATAGGAATCGCATCAGTCGTTACGGCAGGTCTTACAACAGGTATCGGATGCATGTTACCTGCTTTGGCAGAAGGGAAAGCAGTAGCCGCGGCATTGACTTCTCTTGCTCAGCAACCAGATGCCAGTTCCACAATTACGCGGACCTTGTTTGTAGGTTTAGCCATGATAGAATCTACTGCCATTTATTGCTTTGTGGTTTCTATGATCCTGATCTTCGCCAATCCTTTCTGGAACCATTTCATCGCTCGTTAATTTTTCATTATGACTATTAACTGGTTTACCGTTGTCGCCCAGATCCTAAACTTTCTGGTGCTGGTGTGGCTGATGAAACGGTTTCTTTACAAACCGGTGTTGGCTGCCATTCAGGAAAGAGAACAAAAGATCCAGTCGCAGCTGAAGGATGCCGAGTTGAAGAAGGCAGAGGCCATCAAACAACAGGAAGACTTCAGAATGAAAAATGAAACTTTTGATAAGGAAAAGAAGGCTCTTATGGACAATATGGTAAAGGAAGTAAAAACTGAGAAAGACAAACTGGAAGAACAAGCCAGAAATGAAGTTTCAGCACAAAAAGCAAATCAGCTCAATGCATTGAAAGAGGACCAGCTAAAATCTGCCGAAGAGATAAAAAGAAAAACGCAGGAAGAAGTATTTGCGGTTACCCGGAAAACGCTTTCAGATCTGGCTTCTATCTCGCTTGAAGATCAGGTGATGAACCAGTTCCTCCAAAAGTTCCAGGCAGATGAACAGGTAATGAAAAATTTTCAGCTTCCTTCAGAGCCAGTTATTGTTCAAAGTACCTTCAATTTAAGCCCTGATCAGCAGAATAGAATCAAAACCACATTGCAAAAAAAGATGGGAGAACAAACAGCGTTTCAATTCAATACTGCACAAGGAATGATAAGTGGGATTGAAGTTTCTGTTTCAGGATACAAACTGTCCTGGAACATTGCAGATTACCTGGATTCTATGGAAAAGAGCAGTGTAGCTATATTGCCAAAAAGCATATCAGCCTGATTAAGATAAAATAAAATGGCTGAAATAACCACAACTTTTAAAGACGATCCGTTTGCTTCCATCAGCAAATTAAGGGAAGATTATGTTCATTCCATGGAATGGAAGGAAACAGGAACTGTGATAAGTGTTGCCTCCGGTATAGCCAGAGTTTCGGGCCTTCCAAATGCAGGTTTTGAAGAATTGCTGAAGTTCCCTAAGGGCTTGTATGGCATTGCTTTTAACATCGATGAACACGAAATTGGCGTAGTGCTTTTGGGTGCAGATGCTTCTCTGCATGCCGGTGACGCAGTAGAAAGAACAGGACGGGTGATGGATATTGCGGTTGGAGATGCCTTGATAGGCAGAATAATCAACCCGCTCGGAGATCCCCTGGACGATAAGGTACCGGCAAATTGCACCGAACGATTGCCCATTGAACGTCCATCAGCCTCTATCATGGACAGGGCAGCCGTAACCGTTCCTTTGCAAACAGGCATTAAGGTTATTGATGCATTGATTCCCATTGGCCGGGGTCAAAGAGAGCTGATACTCGGCGACAGGCAAACGGGCAAATCGACCCTCGCCATCGATGCCATTCTGAACCAGAAAGATAAAAATGTAATCTGCGTGTATTGCGCCATCGGACAAAGAGCTTCTTCAGTTGCCAAAGTAATAGCCAGGCTCAAAGACAAAGGTGCATTGGAATATACGGTTGTGGTAGTGACAGAAGGCAATAATCCTGCCGGATTACAATACATTGCCCCCTATGCTGCCACCAGCATAGGCGAATACTTTATGGCCAAAGGCCGCGACGTACTTATTGTGTATGATGATCTTACCCAGCACGCCAGGGCATACAGGGAACTATCGCTTTTACTGCGAAGGCCTCCGGGTCGCGAAGCATTTCCCGGAGATATCTTCTACATCCATTCCAAATTGCTGGAGCGCAGTACCCATTTAAGCAAAGAACTGGGTGGAGGTTCTATTACAGCTTTGCCTATCATTGAAACTGAGGCGCAGAATATGTCGGCCTATATTCCAACCAACCTTATTTCTATTACAGACGGGCAAATTTACCTTTCTCCCAAACTTTTCGAGCTCGGTATTTTGCCCGCAGTAGATGTAGGAAAATCTGTCAGCCGGGTAGGAGGCAAAGCACAATTGCCAGCTTACCATGCTGTGGGAGGAAACTTGAAATTGGGGTATGCTCAGTTTGAAGAATTGGAAACTTTTGCCCGTTTTGGAACCCATCTGGATCCGGCCACCAGTAAAATTATAGAACATGGAAAACGAATCAGGGCTTGTTTAAAACAGCCGGAAGGGGAGCCCATGTCTGTTGCACAGCAAATCTTAATTTTGCTGTCCCTTACTGCCGGATTGTTTGATCCTGTTCCTCTGGATAAAATTCAGGAAGCTGAAAAGGCATTGTCAGAATCTGAAAAAGAACTTTCAGCTGAAATTGTTAACCGTTTGGACACTGATGATAAATTCAGCCAAGAAGATTCCGAAGCCATATTAAACTTTGCAAAACCTAAGCTCTCTCCTTTTTATCCCAAAGAAGTCCCGGAAACGAAAGTAACAGAACCGGAAACTGTTCCTGCGAAACCAGTTTTAAAATGAGCGATTCACTGGAAAGTCTGAACCGGAAAATTGCAGGAGCCGGAGATATTGGCGGCGTGGTCAGAACCATGAAAGCGATGGCAGCCTCGAATATTGTCCAATACGAAACAGCAGTCAGTTCTCTGAAAGAGTATGATTATAATATTGCATTGGGAATAAAGGCGCTTTTCAATCAGCCGGGAAGCAATACTATATCACCACAAAAGAAAGCAGGGCCAAAGAAAAAGATCTATGCACTCATTTTCGGATCAGACCTGGGTTTAGTGGGCCAGTTCAATGACCGGATCACTGGTTTTGCCCTTGAGTTTCTAAATAAGCTTCATGGAGAAAAAGAAATATGGGCCGTCGGCGAACATATTGCCACCAGGTTGCAGGATAAAGGATTGGTAACTTCAGCACTTTTTGGAGTACCGGTTTCTGTGAATTCGATCGGACCACTGGTAAAACAAATACTGGCTAAAACTGAAGAAGGAAAAATTGAAAAGGAGTTCTACATTTTTCACAACCGGCCAAAATCTGGTTCAGGTTACGAACCTGTTTTTCAGCGATGGCTACCTCTGGACACAGCCTGGAATAAAGATATTAAAGATCTGAAATGGCCGTCCGGAAATCTGCCTGAAGTAATAGGCGATACGACAGCCACTTTAACAACCCTGATCAAAGAATACCTTTTTGTTTCACTTTTTCGTTCCTGTGCCGAATCGCTGTCCAGTGAAAACGCAAGCCGCCTGGAAGCCATGCAAAGAGCAGAAAAAAACATTGACGAAATGCTCCTCGACTTAGGAAGCAAATACCACCGCCTCCGTCAGAGTTCTATCGATGAAGAGTTGTTTGATGTGATTTCTGGGTTTGAGGCATTGAAGGGTGGTTTCGTGGTTTCGACTTCAACCACCATTGCTCAACTACTGACAATAATGTTCACTGTTATTTCTTGTTCATAAAAAGTGAACATCTTATATTTGTGAACAATGGAAAGAGAAATAATTGATACTGCCCTGCAAAACCTTCAAAAAGAAGTTTCTGTAATTACTACATGGGAAGAAACCGGCACCTTAGACGGAGTATTAACAATAGAACAAAATCATAAAACCTTTCATTTTGCTACAGAAATAAAAAAGGAAATTCGTAAGCATCATCTTAGCCAAATTTTAAACTATCAATCTTCTTATGGTCAGATAATAGTTGTAGCAGAGCGAATTCTCCCTGATATTAAAAGAGAACTCAGAAACCAAAAGATCGCCTATCTGGAAGCGAATGGTAATATATATATAGACCTGCCGGATTTTTTTTTATTTTTTGAAACTAACAAACCTTATCGTGTAAAGAAAGAAAAAGGGAACAGAGCATTTACAAAAACCGGATTAAAAGTAGTTTTTCATTTTTTAGCAGATAAAGAACTCATCAATAAACCTCAGAGAGAAATTGCTGAAATAACTGGAGTAGGGTTAGGAAATATTCCTCAGGTCATTAATGGATTAAAAGAAACTGGTTATTTACTAAAGCTAAACAAGAAAAAGTATACATGGGAAAAAAGACAAGCTCTGTTGAACAAGTGGATAGCAGATTATGAGACTATTTTAAAACCAACTCTTAGCAGAGGGAAGTATAGTATGAAAGTTCCATGGCAAGAAGTTCATTTAAATAATGATATAACTGTATGGGGTGGAGAACCTGCCGCAGATTTACTTACAAATCATCTTCGCCCTGAAAAATTTACCTTGTATACCAAAGAAAATCAAGGTAGCCTATTGAGTAATTACAAATTCATTCCAAAGGAAAATGGAGAATTGACGGCTTATGATTTATTCTGGAAACAAGATCAGAATACCGTAACAGCACCTCCTTTACTTGTTTATACTGACTTAATTTTGGAGGGAGGAAAGCGGAATAAAGAAACGGCAGAAATAATTTTTAATGAATTCATCAAACCAAAGTTATAAAGAACTCTCAATACCTTTCTTCAAAGAAGTATTTGCAGAAATAGATGAGGTAATGATTTTTCATAATATTCCCTATTATCTCATTGGAGTAAGTGCAATTGCGCTGGAATTATTGCGCGATGGTGTAAAGCCAAATAGGGGTACAAAAGACATAGATTTTGCCATTATGATTTCTTCCATGAAAAAATATGAAGACTTGAGTGAATCATTAATAGCTAAAGGATTTAATAAGGTAAAAGCTCCATGGACATTTTATTCAACTATTTATAAAGTGGCAATAGATATTTTGCCCTTTGGGGAAATAGAAGAATTTGATACTATTTCCTTTAATGAAAGGTATTCCGACCTTCATGTTCTGGGTTTTAAAGAAGTAATGGAAAATGCCAAACCTGTTTTTATAGAAGAAATGATTGCCCAAATACCAGCGCTTCCCGGGATGATAATCCTAAAGTTAGTCGCATGGAGCGACAGACCAGAGGACCGGGACAATGACCTTTCAGATATTCTCAGAATAATTGAACATTATTTTGATCTTGAATTTGATGAAATAATGGAAAGCTATTATGATACGTTTCCAGAAGATGATTTCGATCAATTTCGAATAGCGGCAGAAGTGCTGGGCAGAAAAGTCAGGGAATATTTAAATAAATCAGACTTGCTCTCAGAAAGAATTATAAGCGTGGTAGATGCAAATTTAAAGGATACTGATACATCTTCTATTGCAAGAGAATGGGCAAGACAAAAAGATTGGGAGGTGGAATATGCATACTCCCTTCTAAAAGCTTTTCAGAAAGGGCTGCTTGATTAATTGAATATGGATTTTTAATAATGCTCGAAGTTCTCAATTAAGCCCTTCTAACTTCCCACCAACCCATAACTCTGCCTCGCTATTTCAAACTCTTCATTTGTGGGAATTACCAGCACTTTTATTCTGGAATCTGATGCGTTAATTTCCCGGATGCCATTAACTGAAGCATCATTTTTATACTTGTCTAACTGAATTCCCAAAAACTCCATATCCCTGCAAACCAACTCCCGGGTTAAAGCATCATTTTCGCCAACTCCTGCTGTGAACAGGATGGCATCTAACCCGTTCATAGTCGCCGCATAAGCCCCGATGTATTTTTGAATTCTGTATGTATACATTTCATAAGCCAGTTTAGCTTCCGGACTTCCATTTTCGAGGGCTTTTTTTATTTCCCGCATATCACTGAATCCGGTCAATCCCAGCATGCCGCTTTCTTTATTCAGCAAATGATCCAGTTGAGTAGCAGAATAACCTTCCTCCTTCATCAAATAAAGCAGGACCGATGGATCAATATTACCAGAACGCGTTCCCATAATAAGTCCGTCAAGAGGAGTAAACCCCATGCTGGTATCGAGACATTTTCCATTGCGGATTGCGGCCATGCTGCAGCCATTGCCCAGGTGGATGGAAATGATTTTTGAATCTGGTTTCCCTAAATAATCAATGGCTTTTTCAGAAACATATTTGTGGCTGGTTCCATGGAATCCGTAAACTCTGATCTTCTTTTCTATATAAAATGAGTTTGGAATGGCAAAACGGAAGGCTTTTTCCGGCAATGTCTGATGAAAGGCTGTGTCAAATACTGCTACATGAACTGCATTTTTAAATAATTTTTCCGCTACTTCAATGCCCATCAGGTTACCGGGATTATGCAATGGAGCCAAAGCAAAGAGCTTTTTGATTTCTTTTTTTACTTCAGAAGTCACCACAACAGTGTCAGAAAAACTCTCGCCTCCATGAACTACCCGGTGGCCCACTACCAGAATTTCATCCGGGTTTTGGATTACCCCAATTTCAGGTTGGGTCAACAACCTGGCCACTTCCAGCATACCGGCTTCATGGTCTTTCAGTTCAGATTCAATCCTCACAGATTGTTGCTTACCCTTTACAAAAACTTTATGGGTAACAGAAGCCTTATCCAAACCTATCCGTTCCACCAATCCGGAACAAACAGGTTGTTCTTCTGGCATATTGAAAAGCTGGTATTTGATTGAGCTGCTGCCAGCATTGATCACTAATAGGAACATATTCGAATTTAATTAAGCCTGCTGACTTTGAATAGCAGTAATAATAACGGTGTTCACGATGTCATCCACGGTACATCCGCGGCTCAGATCGTTGACGGGTTTATTTAATCCCTGCAGCACTGGCCCGATTGCCAGGGCACCAGTTTCTCTTTGCACAGCTTTGTAAGTATTATTTCCTGTATTTAGATCAGGGAAAATCAGCACACTGGCACGGCCTGCAACTTCCGAATCAGGCACTTTTTGTTTAGCAACCGAAATATCCACAGCTGCATCGTACTGTATCGGTCCTTCTATTTTCAGATCCGGCCTTAACTTTCTTACGATTTCAGTCGCCTTTCGTACCTTTTCCACCTCTTCACCCACCCCGGATGTTCCGGAAGAATAGGATAACATCGCAACCCGTGGCTCTATCCCAAAACGGAAGCTGGTATCGGCAGAAGAAATAGCAATCTCTGCCAGCTGTTCTGCATTTGGATTAGGATTCACTGCACAATCCCCAAAAACAGCCACCCGATCTTCCAGGCACATAAAAAACACGGATGACACAACTGAAATGTTGGGTTTGGTTTTGATAAATTGCAATGCCGGACGTATCGTATGCTGTGTGGTATGAATAGCTCCTGACACCATCCCGTCGGCAAAACCTTTGTATACCATCATGGTGCCGAAATAGGAAACATCCTGCATCAGGTCCTTAGCCATTTGAAGGGTCATGTTTTTTTGCTTTCTAAGTTCGTACAGCGTTTCTGCAAAACCTGCTGTTTCATTCGAAATTGCAGGATCACAGATATTCAACTTTGTCGGATCGATAATTAAGCCCAGCCGCTTTATAGAAGCCAATATTTCAGTCTCATTTCCTAACAACGTGATTTCAACCAAATCCTGTGCTACCAACCTGGCGACTGCCTTTAGAATTCTGTCTTCATTTCCTTCGCACAGCACAATATGTTTGCGTTGCTTTCTGGCCCACTGTTCAAGCTGGTATTGAAACATGTGCGGGGTCAAAATGTAAGAGTGATAAGTAACCAGGCGTTTTTCCAGGCCTGAAAGATCCATTTCACGGTTAAATGTTTCAATGGCCAGCAAGATCTTTTTGGTATTATCGGGTGTTATCTGGGCTTTTAATGAAGCGATTTGGGAGGTGGTTTCAAAGGTTCCTGTTTTCACACAGAGAATAGGCACTACATTCTGCAAACCTTCTATCAGTCGCATGACAGGTGCTTCAGGAACAGATCCTGCTGTAAGTACAATTCCGGCTACTTTTGGATAAGTCGTAGATTGATTGGCCTGTAAACAGCAGATAATGATATCGCCACGGTCACCCGGCGTAACAATCAATACATTTTCTTTTAAATGATTCAGAAAGTTAGGAACCTGCATTGCCCCAGTTACAAAATTGTCTACCTGGTTTGCTAAGAACTCCTGACCAAAAATCAGATTCCCGCCCAGCTGAGTAAATATATCTTTCATCGTAGGATTCTGAAGCCTTTTATCTGCCTGGATCACAGCAAGAATGATTTCTCCAGGCAACTGGGCCGCCAGAAGCTGGCGGATATCATCCACCTGTTCAGCAGCTATTTTGTTTGCCACAATGGCAATCACCTGTATTTCTTTAGCTTCAAAACTGTGCAGGAAATGTAGAGCAGCCTGGACGATCTGCGCAGTGGTTCTTTTTTCTCCTGATACTACCAGCACCGCGGGTGCACCAAGGTTTTTGGCAATCTGCACATTCAGGTCAAATTCAAAGGCTGTTCCTTCGCCTGTAAAATCACTCCCTTCAACAATGGTAAAATCATTCTCAGACTCCAGCTTTTTAAATTTCTCAATAATGGTCTCGATCATCTCTCCCTGGGTCTTATTCTCCAAATGCTGCATAACCTCCTGACGGGTAAAGGCAAAGGCATCTTCATAGGAAAGGGAGAGTTTAAAATACTCAATAATAGTTTGAATATCATTGTCTTTCTCTGTTAAGGGATCGAAATTAATAACAGGCTTAAAAAAGGCAATGTTCTTTGCTCTGGCAAGAAACATATTAACCAATCCAAGGGAAATGATTGATTTTCCACTGCAAGGTTCTGCTGAAGCTATGAATAATGTGTTTGTCATTAAATAAAAATCGTTAGGTCACAATTATTTTCAACCTGCTTTGAGGATTTCATTAAAATAATCCGGCCGATATATTGAAGTATTTGTCTCACTAAGGTAAGTCTTTCAAGACTGGCCGCACTGACCTCAATCACTTTTATTACTGATGCTTGTCATACTTTACCGCATTCTATAAATCAATATTTGTGTGCTCTTAAAGCTTCCTTCTGAAGCATTTCTTACAGAGATAGCAAATGAATATGATGTTCTTAAAAATTTCCCGCCAGTCTCAAATCTGTTTTTTCCTGATTGTACTGATGTTGTCCTTTTCCCTGGCAACTTCCGCCCAATCCAGTTTAAAGCTGAAATCCATCAAAGGAACAGTCAGCGGAACTTCCACCCTACATGACTGGGAGTCAGACATAACTAAAATTGAATACAAAGGAACTCTGAGCCCTAAAGGTAAAGTCCTTCAAACCTTAAATAATGTGGAATTAAAAATTCCTGTTGAAAGCATTAAAAGCCACGAAGGCAAAATAATGGATCATAAGACCTATGAAGCTTTTAAGTCTGAAGAGAATCCCTACATCACATTTTCTTTTTCTTCTGCCCAGGTTCAAAAAGATGCTGCTCAGAATGTGACAATTGTGGCTGCTGGATATCTGACTATGGCGGGAACAAGCAGGCCCGTCACTTTAACTGTTGCAGGAAAAACACTTGCAAACGGAGATATAAAATTAGCCCTTTCTCAAAAACTAAAAATGACGGATTATAACATAAAACCACCTGTGGCCATACTGGGAACCATCACAGTAAATGATGAGATTACAGTGAATTTTGAAATGCTTCTTTCCAATACCAAATAATTAACACTCACCTTATCAATTAATACTTATGATGTTATCCGGAACTAAACAATTTACAGCCTTTCTGCTTTTTTTATTTTTCCTGCAAAGTGCGGTCGCGCAAAGAGGAGACATCCAATACTTCCGTCCATACGATAAGCTGGGAATTAACATCTTTGAAACTTCCAAAAATGACACCTTAACCTATGACGGACTCAAACTAAGGTTAGGAGCAAATTTCACACAGGGCTTTCAGGCACTCACGCATAACAATTCCAGCGGTGTGCCTCTCTATAATCTGGGCAATGGTTTTCCGCTTGCACAGGCTAATTTAAATATTGATGTTCAGGTGGCAGACGGGATCCGTGTTGGATTGGTTTCCTACATGTCTTCTCATCACCACAACGAGTTTTGGGTAAAAGGTGGCTATGTTCAGGTTGATAAAGTTGCTTTTCTGAACAGTGATTTGCTGGATAAGATCTGGAAAAACCTGACTTTAAAAGTCGGACACATGGAAATTAATTACGGTGACGCACATTTTCGCCGGAGTGATGGGGGAAATACGCTATGGAATCCATTCATGGAAAACAACATCATTGACGCTTTTACAACAGAAATTGGCGGTGAACTTTACTGGCAGAAAAAAGGATTTATCCTGATGGCGGGAATGACGAACGGTGAAATTCAGGGAAGTGTGGAAGGAAGTGGTAACAGAAGTCCGTCACTCTATGGAAAAGCGGGTTATGATAAAGCCTTTTCATCCCTTATACGAATCAGGTTAACAGGTTCTGTTCTTACGAAAGCCTCTTCATTAAATGGTACTCTGTTTAGTGGTGACCGTACAGGATCGAATTACCAATATGCCATGGAACCAGCTGCAGCAACGTTGAGCGGTAATGCATTTGGTGGTAGAGTAAATCCAGGCTTTTCAGATAATGTAACAACTTTCGTTCTAAATCCTTTTGTAAAGCTGAGCAATCTGGAATTGTTTGGAACTTTTGAGTTTGCACAGGGAAGCACAGCAATAGAGAACGGAAAAAAAACCTTCAATGCGACCACTTCTCTTATTAATCAACAGCCTAATCGTCAGTTTAGCCAGTTTGCAGGTGATGCAGTATATCGTTTCGGCGGGATCAGGCAATTTTATGTAGGAGCCAGGTACAATCTGGTAAATGCACAACTGGCTTTCTGGAATGCATCGAAACCTGAAGCTGTAAGAACAGTTCAGGAAGTTTCAATAGACCGCACCGCTTTTGCTGCCGGATGGTTTATGACACCAAATGTTCTTTTAAAAGGTGAATATGTGATCCAGAATTACAGAAACTATCCCGGTGATAATATTCTGGCTGGAGGAAATTTTAACGGATTTGTGTTTCAGGGAAGTATTGGGTTTTAAAAGTATTGCGTATTGAGTAATGCGATCAGATTCTAAATGTTTGTTTTGAGTAAACTTTTTGATATGACCAGGATCATAGCTTCAATTGATTCTGGTCATAATTTTTGATGGGGTAATATCTGTAATTGCTTCACAATCATCCTTAATCTCTTAATATGAAACCCATTAAATTATTCTTAAGTACGTTGGTGGTCAGTAGTTTATTGTTAACTTCTGTAAACGCCCAGAATTATAAGTCGCCAGCTATTGATGCGTCCGGGAAAGTCACTGATGTTAACGGCAAGTTTTTAGGATCCGTTTCTAAGGAAGGAATTGTGAAGGATTCTTTATGGAAAGAAAATAGCTGAAATTAACAGCGAAGGAACTCTTGTAGATGCCAAAACAGGTAAGAAACTAGGCAAGGCTGAAAAGAACGGAAATTTTATTCCTCTAGTCAATCAAAAACTTTAAACAATTAAATCTATCCTTTTACTTTCACTATGGTAATTGAACAACTCAAAACATCTTTTGAAAATCTAAGAGAAATCATCCTTCTCAACAGTTGGACAGAATGCACAGGTAGGCGTATCTATCGCTTTGTCGATGATAATATAATAATCAACGGAAAAATGGTTGGTAAATTTAAAATTTCTTCTAGCAAAGAAGTGCTGATAAGTTTTTTTAGCCTCGATTTCGAAGTAAGATTAGTAGATTCAAACCATATTAATTTAGTTGATCATTTTGGCAAGAACTCCATGAAATGGACAAGAGCTATTTCATCTGATTCCAGGGAAACCTTTTTGGTTTGATCTGGCGATTCTTTTATTCTTTTAAAATAGAAACACATCTTATGAAAGTTTCAGTTTTCAGTACCAAACCTTTTGAAAAAGTCTATCTGGACCAGGCTAATGCAGGCAGACATCATATCACTTATTTTACAGAGCCTTTATCCATTGACACAGTTCATCTGGCGGCCAATGATGAGGCGATTTCAGTATTTACCAATGACGATTGCTCACCTGAAGTACTTCAGAAATTAAAAGAAACAGGGGTTAAACACATTGCCATCCGTTCCACAGGACATGATTTCATTGATGAAACCATTGCGGCTTCTCTGAATATTTCAGCTGCCAATGTACCAGCTTATTCCCCTTATTCTATTGCAGAACATGCGGTGGCTCTTATGCTTGCGCTCAACCGCAAACTTATCTGGGCCAATCATAATGTCAAAGAATATAATTTCCTTTTAAACGATCTTATTGGTTTTGACATGAATGGCAAAACTGTAGGAATAATAGGATGCGGAAACATTGGGGCGGTCCTGGCTAAGATTCTTAACGGTTTTGGATGCAGGCTGCTTATTTATGACCTGAAAGAAAATGAGGCGCTTAAATCCAGCTATAATGCACGGTATTGCAGCCTGGAAGAACTTGCCTCTAATTCTGATATAATCTCTATTCATGTTCCCTTAAACCTCGGAACCAAACACCTTATAAACGATGAATTGATTAGTAAAATGAAGAAAAACATGATGCTTATTAATACAGGAAGAGGTGCCGTAATTGATACGGATGCAGTGATCCGTGGGTTGGAGTCAGGAATTATTGGTTACCTAGGTATTGACGTTTACGAAAAAGAAAAACCACTTTTCTTTGCTGACCACTCGAACGATATTCCTGCTGATCCTACCTTTTCAAGATTACTAAGTTTTAAAAATGTTCTCATCACAGGACACCAGGCTTTCCTTACAAAAAACGCCCTTAAAAACATTGCTGATACAACAATCTTCAATCTGGACTGCTGGCAAAAAGGTGAATATTCTCCCAACGAGCTTCTGAAATATTCACTGGTTTAATAATGTTGGCTTCGGCTTCGCTCAGCCAACGTCTCTGGCCTGCTCGTTGAGCGGTGCCGAAACGGTAGGT
The DNA here is from genome assembly GCA_025360395.1 of Cytophagales bacterium. Classification (GTDB taxonomy): domain Bacteria; phylum Bacteroidota; class Bacteroidia; order Cytophagales; family UBA9547; genus UBA9547. The sequence goes on from JANYCH010000023.1 coordinate 15,283, forward strand.
CGTTGAGCGGAGCCGTTTTCGTTGAGCGGAGTCGAAACGAATTGCTATGAGTTGGCTTCG
>JANYCH010000032.1 GCA_025360395.1 Cytophagales bacterium
TGGCCCAGCAACTGGTCCTTTTCCAAAGCCTCAACCTGAGAATAAAGTAAGGTTGACTCCCAGGGCTGGTTATCAAGTAAATATAAATCTCCAAGGTTTAACCGGGCTTGTGACTGGAATTTTTTATCAAACTGGCTTTGCTGTATGGCAGAATTTAAAATGAGGATTGCTGAATCGAGCTTTTCAAGATAAAAACCATACAACATGGCCATATCTGCTTTGTATTTATAACTATTAGTATTTCCTGTATTCTCTGATTCTTTAACTAAAGTTTTGTAATCGGCAATCAAACTGTTTAACTCCGGCTTGTTTACAGGAAATTTAGATTTTATTTTCACTTCTCTTACCATGATGTATTTTCCTTTGGCAAAAGTTGAGGTGGAAGAATTAGGATAATCCCTGATCAGGTTGGCATAAATTCCAATTGCAGCATCATAGTTTTTATTTTCTACTGCCAGTTCCGCTACTTCCTTTTGATGGTCCCCCTGGTTCCTTTGCTTTTTATCTATTGCTTTGGCATGAATGGCAGCAGAAGAAAAATCTCTTTGCTGGATAAAGACCCACAATAACAATTCTGATATTATGGCATTTTGAGGATCGTTTTGGGCAACCTCCAAAAGTATGGTTTTAAAATAATCCAGTTCTGCTGGTTCGGTAAGGTAATTTTGCAAAACATGCTTTATCTCTTCAGTCTCCTCTCCCTCCTCCAAAAGTCCAAGAAGCAGTTCTTCAGACATCTCCTTTAAATTCTCCTGTACTTTTTTGGCATTAGCCATTTCTTTGTAAAAAGCAGTAGTATTACCTTTGTTTTTTCTATAAGAAATTATAAAACTCTCCAACAGTTGCTGCTGGTTTAAACTATTAAGATAAGATACAATTGAAGGGAAATTAACCTCGTCCTGAACTGCTTCTTTCTGGGTTTTTGCCAGGACTTTTTCATATTCTTTACTCTTGATATCTTTTAAAAAGATCAGATAATCAATCTTTAACTGACCTGAATAGGGTTCGGCCTTTATAATTTTTCTATAAAACTTATCAGCTTCATTCAGATCGCCTGTTTTACCTAATGTTTTAGGGTATTTAGGGTAAACCTCTAACAACGGCACTCTTTTTTTAATAGCAATTTCATAATGTACGCGTGCTTTGGAATAATCTTCTTTTTGAAAATATTCATTGGCTAATTCCAGGTCTTGTGCAAGAATTGAAAGAGGAAGAAGAAAGAGGATGTTAATAAATAAGCGCATATATTATACTGTATAGAAAAGACTTATTTAGATTTTAATCTATTACTTATTAATAGTTTGTGGATATGTAGATAACTTTTTTATTCTTAATTAGCTTTTATCATTTATCAATTTATCAGAGAACCAATTAACAATTCCAACCTTAAAATAGACTTATAACATTTTGATTTTTAATTGGTTATAAGGTTGTCCACAAAAATTAAATATTTCAGTATGTTGAAATCTTTTTTGTGAGTTTTGATCGTTTCAATGTTAATCTAATATTACCAATCAACAACTTCTTCCTGCAATCGTAAACTATTTGGAAATGCATCCTTCAAATTGTGGATAAGCCAGGTCTACCAACAATTTAGAAACTTATTTTAAGATCTAATATCTCCCAGTTTGATTTCAGTTTTATGGGATCTTCATAGTGATAAATCGGTTCTGGCATCTTTCTGGTTTTATAATTCCCCTGATCCCATTTTATATTTTTGTTTTCGTCTACTACGACTCTGATTCTATATTCTCCATCATTTAAATATTCAAATAAGAAATCCTTTTTGTATTGAGATTGTCTTATTATTTTATTGTCTTTGGATAATAACTGTATCAGAATATTGTCCTTACCTGTCTCTACCCTTCCTCCTATTGATCCGAACTTTTCAGGATCTTTCTTAGTATATAAGACCTTCAGTGTATCTTTTAGATAACCGCTTATTGGTACAAATGCCTTTGGGTAAACCATAATTAAAATGGTATCATTCCATTTTTTCTTATTGTGTATGGAAATACTATTCTTAATGGGAAATTCTTTAATTGTATAATTATCTTTTAATGCATTTGTTGACCAACTTTCTTGCCCGTTTTTAATAGAAATTATTGGATTAAAAGAAACATAAGGTTTAGATAGAATAATCTCAATGCTATCCATCGGTTCTATTTGTGAGTTATTGATAGGATAACTATTTATAAAACATTTAGAAGTATCAACATAATTCAAAACTAAGCCCAGAGTATCAATTCCAACATTGCCTTTTGTATCTAATGATTTTAGAATCAATTTCGTTGAATCTCCGGATGCTTTGTCAGTAAAGAGGGTTACAGATCTCTCTTTTAAGGTTGGTTTTATTTTTCTGTCGTTATTTGAAGATAAAATGGTTAGATCAATCAGTGGCTTATTGTATTCAAGTGTGGCCAAGCTTTTCTTTCTGTTTTCTTTGTATGTGATTTTTGGTTTCTCAAAATCTTCCAAAAAGATGCTTATATTA
>JANYCH010000082.1 GCA_025360395.1 Cytophagales bacterium
GGAGTACAAATAAAGATCAAAGAAGAAACCGGTTATTCTGAAGTCGAGTACCATAGCATGACTGGTTCTGTACTTTTTACCGATATAGAAACGATAGGTATCGTAAATGAAGTCCGCAATTATAAAATCCTTGGTGGCGATCATTTCACCAGGGCCAATGAAGTTTTTAAGGGTTTATTAAATCCCAGTTCTATTCTCTTGTTTGTAGAAACAGCTGGCGACAAAAGAAAAGTAAAATACGTTTTTCCGGCCACTACGAAGAAATATTGGGTCCCAACCGGAACCCTGCCAACTGGAACCGAAACAATCAGGGAACTTACAAATGACCTGACAGAGCTTTACGAAGAAAAACCTGATCCCAACAAATTACAATACAGCGTTCAGAAGGAAACGATCCTGCCGATCAAGTCAATTAAAAACCATGAATATCCCAAAGGAACAAAATGGTACAAAATTGAAACAGAGCAGCACAGAGGCTGGATCAAAGCATTGGACAGTAAATTAAATAAGATATCAGCCTATAACTGGGAAGCTTTTGGTTTTAATGTGATCAAAGACCCGGAGGACCAATATTTATATGATCCGAAAAGCCCGCCACAATTTTTGAATGACGTCTGGTCGCAACTTGATACAAACCAGAATAAAGTTCTTTCCACCCGGGAATTGCAGCATGCTTTTGGTGACCCGGTTTTATCCAAAAAGCTTTCTCACATGGTTTGCCAGCACACCAGCGAATGGGCATGGGGCGACAAATGGGGCACATTTAAAGCAAAAATAAAGGAACTTTACCAGGAAGGGATTGACGAAGAGGACGATGCCCAATTAAAAAGAAAATACGAAACCAAAAGAGACTTGGCTTTAGATGCCTTGCAGAAAAGGTTAGAAGCTTTGTGTTTTTGGAAGGATGTTGTGCCAACACCAGCAGAAGTTAAAAAGGATGAAGGCTATCTGCCAGATAGCATCAATGCCATATTGTCTGATAAGGTCAATGAAACAGGCAAGCGATGGGCAGACAGGCTTGCCGATATGTGGGAAAATACGGATTCACCGGCAGCCACGCCAGCAAAACCAACACCTGCAAGTACTCCCAAAACTTTTCCCAGCAATCCTAAGGTCTATCATTTTCATCCTGTTGCTTTTGTAGAGCAGATGAGAAGGTTGGGTGGATGCCTATGCCAAGGAAATTTGAAGGCAGAACATTTGGAAAAATTCTATAATAAAAAAATATATTTTACTCATAGAGATCTTAAAACTTACGAGAAAATCTACAAACTATCGTCTTCAGAATTTGTAGAACATATTAATAATACTGTTGTAAAGTATAAGATTAATAATTGCTTAAGATTATCCCATTTTCTAGCGCAATTGGAGCATGAAACAGACCATTTTAATACTAGCCAAGAATATGATGAAGGCGGTGCATATGAAGGAAGAAGTGATTTAGGAAATACTAAAATTGGTGATGGAAAGAGATTCAGAGGAAGGGGCTTAATTCAATTGACCGGCCGAACAAATTATGACTCTTACACAAATTACTTGAAGAAATATTTTCAGGGCAATATTGATTTTACTAAAGAACCTAATAATATTCTAATAGCCTCAGATATTATTTATTGTGTTGATGCTACCGGATGGTTTTGGAGGTTAGGATCGCCAAGAGGTGACATTAATGCCTTAGCTGATCAGGATGATGTATTTTTAGTATCCAGAGCAATAAACCTTCCTGGTGCTAAAAGATCTTCACAAATAAGAGGATATCAAGAAAGACTTGAGCTTACCGAAAAGATTAAACAATTATTAAATTACAAACAATGCCATCACTTATAATTTTACTTGCTGTATTTATTTTTAGTACTGATTTTGGAAAAAGCTATGAGGAAAATAAATATCAAATTAGTAAAGGGGATATATTAAAATTTCATGGTTTTATAAATGAAGACAAAATCGAGGATAAAGTATTTTACCCTAACTCATTTGGAGAACTAAAAATAGAATTATCAAATCTTGATAATACAGTAAAAACGATCAAAGTTAATTTGGCAAATTATTATTCTGAATACGAATTAGATTTTAAATCTTTTCAATCATTTAATGTTATGTTCAATAAAAGCAAACTGATTATTAATATTCGTAACGCACCAAAATATTTAGATTGTAGGACTTTAGAATTAGATTATAGAGACAATAATTTTTATATAAGTAAATTTTTTGATGTTAAAATAAATACAATGGATCCAGATCTTCCTAAAGACACTTGTCTATATAATTTTTCAAATCCGGTATTATTTCAAAATATAAATAAGCCAATTGAAGATTTTCAACCAATTAAACTTTGTCATACAAAATTTACCTCAAATCGCACATTGGAGGAATATTTTAGCGAAATAAAATCAGGAACAATTCGTGAAAAAACTATAGATAGAATTAAGTTTTTTTTAATAAAAAATCCTCTTAGCAAGGGAACTCTTTCAATATATAATGACATTGGATATTATTTGGAAAAGTCTGGATCCTATAATGAAGCGAAATATATTTTAGACAAAGTAATTCTAACATTTCCAGACCGAACAGTAGCTTACTTCAATTTGGGTGATGCATATTGGGGACTAAAAGACCAACCCAAAGCCAAAGAAGCCTACAACACCTACATTTCTCTAATGAAAAAGTCCGGTAAGGAAGCCAAGATTCCTAAGAAGGTATATGACAGAGTAAAATAAGAATTATGATTTGCTGGAGTACTACTGCGTATTTATTGTTTTTTAAATCAT
>JANYCH010000100.1 GCA_025360395.1 Cytophagales bacterium
CTGTTAACATTAGACTATGAACTTTCTAAGAAGTATACATCATATAGCAGTGATTTGCTCAGACTATCAAAAATCAAAAAAATTTTATTCTGAAATATTAGGTTTGGAAATTATAAGAGAAACCTATCGGTCTGAAAGAGATTCATATAAACTTGACCTCGCACTAAACGGTACTTATATTCTGGAAATTTTCTCATTTCCAAACCCTCCTCTCAGGCTTTCCAAACCCGAAAGCACAGGCTTGAGGCATCTTGCTTTTGGAGTTGAAAATTTAGATTTTGTAATTACGGAAATGTGCAAAAATAATATTTCAGCTGAAGATATACGGATAGATTCAATAACAGGAAAACGTTTTACATTTATTGCAGACCCTGATAATTTGCCAATTGAATTTTATGAACTTTAATATAATAAGATGACAAAGAAAGAATTGCTGGAACTTATTAAAAAAGGAGAAGTTACACTACTTGACAGCTATGGGAAAGATGTAACTATGAACCTTGAAAACCCTGAAAAATCTGAAGAACCATTTGCAAGCAAACTAGATGCAGAGAAAATAAATAAATTAAAAAGCATTAAACCAACGGAAAAATAAATGCCATGGGATTCCATGGCATTTAAAATTACAGACTATTAATCCATTTCACTAGTTCTTCGCGACCTTTACCCGTTTTTTGCTGCAATTTTCCCAGCATTTCATGGTCCTGACCTTCGTTATATGTAAGGTCGTCATCAGTTAAATCTCCATACGCCTGTTTAATTTTTCCTTTTACTTCATTCCAGGCTCCTTTTATTTCCAGCTTATCCATAACAATCTTAATTTAAAGAGTTAAACAACATTGAATGTTCAATGTCAAAATGCGTGCCATTTGAGATTATGGTGATTTGATTAATATCGGTGGTACAATTATTTAACTATTAGTTGATTAAACACTTAAAACACAATTTTATTTATGAAAAAGATTATTATTATTTTTTCCTCAGTTGCCCTATTGTTAAACACATCTTGTAACAAAAAAGAAAATGAAAACTCTGGTAATGCTTCACAAGAACTTAAAATGTATGTAGATTCGGTAAAAACGGTATCTGTGGATAACAGAGATTCCTGGGCAAATATTGAATCGAACTACCAAATGAAACTGGCAAAAGCTGAGGCAGAAGCAAATGATGAAACTGAGAAAAACAGGATTGCTGAAAGCAAAAAAGATTTCCAGGAATATAAGGATAAAAATAATACTGACACATCTATGTTATCCGAAACAACTTCTGATGCTAATGAGAACACCGTTGATCCTAAATCCTTAAGTAAAAAACAGGAAATAAGGGATGCATTGTTTGGCCAGGGAAAATTAGGTCAGGATATTAAATTTGACTGGGTAACTTCTAAAAATATTCTGGGAGTTTATGAGAATTTCGTCGCCTCTGTTAAAAAGAATAAGGCAAATTATTCAAGAGAGGATTGGGATGAAGTGAAAGTGCTTTATGAAGCTCTTGACACAAGGAAAAATGAAGTTGAAAAAGACCTTGCAACAAAAGACAATTTACAAATTGCAAAAAGAAAAGTAGAATTTGCTTCTTATGAAACAATAGACAGGCCAATGTCTAAAGTAAAAGAAAACGAAGAAGCCAAGAAATAGTAATTCCTACTTAATAAAATGACCTGATAAACATGATTTATCAGGTCATTTTATTTTATTTAAATTATAAGAATCAGATTTTGGCTTCCTTATTCTCGACTTCTAAAATTAACTGTTTATACCAATCCTCACCAAATTTTCGAATAAGAGGTTCTTTTAAGAATTCATGAACATGTACTTTTAGGGCCAATCCATTATCACAGGCAGGAGAGCAAATATCCCAACGGTTATAATTTAATGCTTCGTTATCACCGTATTTGTCTACCCTAATTGGGTAAAGATGGCATGAAACAGGTTTTCTGAATGTACTTTTTCCTTCACGCCAGGCTTGTTCTATCCCACAACTTAAGATCCCATTTTCCTTGTAAACAGCAAAAGAGCATTCTTTTCCATTAACAGTAGTTGTAGAAAAATCTCCTTCCCAATCTTTAAGATAAAATCCTTCATTTTCAATAACTTCTCTCCCACTTTCGGTAAGATATGGAAGAATAGCTTCCAGGTTTTTTTTGATAAGTTCTATTTCCTCCAGATCAATTGGCGCTCCTAAATCCCCTTCAACACAACAAGCACCTTTGCACTTGATAAGATCGCAAACAAAATGTTTTTCGATAATATCTTCGCTTAAGATAGCTTTTCCAACGATAATCATAATTTGGGGCTGGTGTGAAATTGTGTAAATTCGCCAAAATAACTTTTGGCAATGATTGAAGCAGGGCAAATTTACAAATACAGTTTTACATTTACCCAAGAGCAGGTTGAGGAATTTGCACGTGTCACAGGCGATAATAATCCTTTGCACCTTAATGCACATTATGCAGCAAATACTCCATTTAAAAAACCAATAATTCACGGATTTTTGGGAGGAAGCGTATTTTCTAAAATTCTTGGAACAAAATTTCCTGGTGAAGGCACAGTTTATTTAAAACAAAGTATGGAATTTTTAAGGCCTATGTTTGTTGATACTCCATATGAAGCCATTTTGGAAGTAAAAGAAGTTGAAAATGATAAGCATAAAGCACTGATTCAAACTAATATAATTGACATCTCAGTTCAAAAAATTGTGGTAAAAGGCGAAGCTGTAGTAATGAATAAAGAAAAAATTCAATCGTAATTATTGTTTGGTGAGAAGTCAATTCTATAGATATATTTTAATAAATAATGAAAAAATATTACAGTAATTTATTTTTAGATTGTTTCTCAAAATTGCAAATCAGCAATTCGAAAATGGTAATATTATTTTCTTTGACAATAGTATCTACTACCCTATCTGCTCAGAAGGTTGATCACAGAAAAAATTATGAGGCTGCTAAAACTGAATTAAAAAACAAAAACTATGCTAAAGCTATAGACTTGTTTAAAAAGGCCTCAAATGAACATCCTGAAAATATAAACAGGATCAATGCAACATATTTTTATGCGTATTGTGCCTTTCAACAGAAACAATATTGGTCTGCTAACCACTACCTGACAAAGCTCATTGAAAAATACCCAACTTGGAATAAAATAAGTGAAGCATATTATTTAATGTCGGTAATGTCATTTGAGAAGCATGAATACACAAATGGGATATTTTGGTCACAAAAAATTGCTTCAAAGTTTCTAAAAAAGGATGTAGAAAACCTGAAATGGAACTATTTGAACTTCCCTTCTTTAAAAGATAGTGTAATTGAACTAAACAGAAAGAATCTTAAGGATACTACTATCGCTACAATACTTTATAACCTTGTAAAAGATGAAGGTGGTTGGAAAAATAAAAAATATGCTAAAAGGCTTATTGAAGATTATGGAATCAATACTGAGACAGTGGTCACTGCACCAGTACCCGTGGTGATAAAACCTCCTACACCAAAAGATAGTTTGCGTATTGCAGTAATGTTGCCATTTAATCTGAAAGAAAATATCAGAGATAATGAAATAAAGAACAATATGTATTTGTTTGACCTCTATAATGGATTAAGATTTTCCGCAGATTCAATGCGAAAAACTGGAGCCAAAATTCGGTTAGTGGCTTATGATTACGGAAAGGATTCAATTGATTTTATAAGATTTATTGAAAAACCAGAATTGGCAGGTTATGATATCATGATTGGTCCATTGCAAAACTCAGTAGCACAAGCGACAAATAAATATGCCCAAACAACCAATACCCTCGTTATTAATCCACTATCAACCAGTTTAAAATTTACTGAGGGCTCCGATAAAGTATGCCTGTTTAAATCCTCTTTTGAAACACAGGCAAAACAAGCAGCTTATTTTTCATCCACGCATTTCAGCCCTAAAAAAGCTTTAATTATCACAAGTAAAAACTTAAAAGATTCAATTGTTGCCTCCACATTTAAATTAAATTTCGACAGCGCGGGGGGAAGAACCTTGGGTAAACTCGTTTTAACGGCCTCTACCTTGGCCAAAATGGACAATTTTTTCTCCAAGAAAACTTTGGACAGCACTGGTGTCATTTTCGTAAGCACAAAAGATCAATATCTCGGTGTTAGTATAGTAAGAAAATTAACAGAGTTAGATAAAGCCATCCCTATGATGGTAAGTGCCGACTGGATCGAATTTCAGTCTATGAACTTTGATCAAATGAAAAAACAAAACCTTTATTTTATGGGCTCGGATTACATGAACCTCGAAAGCGATACAATTGCTTCTATATCAAGATCGCTGTTAAAGAAAACGAACTCAATTCCTTCAGTTTATACTTTTACAGGTTATGAGGTAATATATCAACTTGCTAAGCTTTCAAAAACAGATATCAATTTTTTTAATCAGCCTGAAATCAGGAATATTAACCCTCAACCGGGTTTCTTATTCAATGGGTTAGATTATAAAAAAGGAAAGGATAATACGCTTTTTAGCATTCAGCGTTTTACAGATGCTGGCTTTGAAGAAGTTAAATAAATTTCGTGATCAAGACGACCTTGAGAACAATGCTTTTCCTTGGCAAAAAAATAAATTATCTTTGAAGCTTCCTATATTTAGACCATGAGAAAAAAAATTGTTGCCGGAAACTGGAAATTGAATAAAACCTTTAGCGAAGGTGTCTTATTAGCAAAAGAAGTAGGTGAACTTTCGAAAAATGAAATAAATTCTGATGTGCAATTGGTACTTTGTACTCCATACATACATTTACAACAGGTAAGTGATTTGGTATCTGATTATAAAAACATTTCTGTAGGCGCTCAAAACTGCTCCAATAAGGCATCAGGAGCATTTACCGGGGAGGTTTCAGTTGATATGTTAAAATCTATCCTGGTTGAATATGTTATTTTAGGACATAGTGAAAGAAGGGAGTATTTTTTAGAGACAAATAACATGCTGAAAGAGAAAACAGACCTGGTGCTTTCAAGGTCTATGACTCCGATTTTTTGTTGTGGCGAAACATTATCGCAAAGAGAGGCAAATATTCATTTTAATTTCGTAACACAACAGTTAACCGAAAGCTTATTCCACTTGGATGCTGATACAATTAAAAAGGTTGTGATAGCTTATGAACCAATATGGGCAATCGGAACCGGAGTAACTGCTTCTACAGCGCAAGCTCAGGAAATGCATTTATTGATACGTAATCATTTGGCAAGTAAATACGGACAGGAAGTTGCAAATAGTGTTTCTATACTTTATGGTGGAAGTGCAAAACCATCTAATGCAAAAGAACTATTTGCCTGTCCAGATGTTGACGGCGGCCTGATAGGTGGAGCATCTCTTGTTGCAAGGGATTTTGTAGACATAGCAAAATCATTTTAGTTTTTTGAACCTTAAGATATTTATAAGGATTATTTTATTCCCTGTTATTTTTTTAACAGGGAATATTTCTTTTGCTCAGCTAAACAATCCAGTAATCTGTAAAATTTACGGATCAGTATATTTAGAAGAGGACCCTAAAAAGGCTGATTTTAAGGTTTACGTTGAAACCAGTGAAGCTTTTGCAGACCTTATTGTTTTTCTTCAAAATAATCGGCTATATGCCGATAAAGCTGGATTGTGGTATCTTTCAGAAAGCAGAAATATTGCTGATTTTAGGATTTTTATAACTGAGAGCAAAAAGAACTCAGATTTTACAATTTTTTATACTAAAACCGAATCATTTGCAGGATGTCCGAGGTAACAAACATTTCACAACGTTATATTGAAGTTACCATCCCATTAAAACAGGCGGAGCTTTCAGAAATACTGGTTGCTGAATTATCTGAAATAGGATATGATTCTTTTGCAGAATATCCGGACAGGCTGGAAGCTTTTATAGAAACAGAGCTATTTCAGCCTCTTAATCTTGAGGAGGTTTTAAAAAAATATGAATCATCAGGTGTAAAGGACTATACACACATCTTGATGGAAGATAAAAACTGGAATGAAGAGTGGGAAAAGAACTTTGAGCCAGTTGTTATTGAAAATAAATTAAGGATCAGGGCAACATTTCATCCTGTTGATCCAACTATAGAATGGGAAATTGTAATAGATCCTAAAATGTCGTTTGGAACGGGCCATCACGAAACTACTGCACTCGTACTGGCTAACCAAACTGAAATGTCATTTAAAGACAAAACGGTACTGGATGTAGGATGTGGAACAGGGATCTTATCCGTTCTCGCTTCCATGAAAGGCGCAAGTTCAATTGTAGCTATCGATAACAATCCCTGGTGTATAGAAAATACCACCGAAAACCTTGCATTAAATAATATATCAAATTGCGATATCAGGTTCGGAACCATCTCTGAAACAGTAAGTTCGGAAGAAAAGTTTGATATAATCCTTGCTAACATTACCAGGAATGTTGTTCTGACAGAATTGCCGCTATATGCAGCAAAACTTTATTCTGGAGGAATTTTGGTTTTAAGCGGATTTTTTGAACACGATTTAGATGAAATATTTGAACGCACAGAACCTTGTGGATTAATATATAAAAGCAGGAAAAACAAAAACAACTGGATATCACCGGTTTTCACTAAAAAATAGATTTTCATGAATCGCAACAGATCACTTTTATACATTCCGGTTTTCATTTTAGGACTTGCGTCTACGAACCTTTTTGGTCAGGCTAAATTTTCAGAAGACAGATCAAGATTTTCAGCCGATTTAAAACAAGTGATGGACGCATCTCAAAACCAGGATGCCATCAAAATCAGTCAAACGTTTGATGGTTTGTGGAACGGTGGCAGTTTAAGTGACAAGCAAAAACAGCAAATTTACAGTATCCTTATCTCGATGCAGAAGAAAAGATACCGGGTTAACCCAAACTATATGGGCTATTTCGACCTGTATAATAATGCTGTTTTAATAAAAGGTGTAAAAGGGGTAAAATTAGATTCCTTAATTTATGTAACCTCACAGGTGCTTGAAAATAATCCAGTTGCACTATACCAGAAATATTTAGATTTTTTGAATGTCTTTTTAGGTCAGAACCGTTTTTATTCAACTTCCTTTAACCGGTTAAATGTTCAGACTACCAATTTTAGCATTTGGTATATTGATCCCAAAACGGCAGCAAGTCAGGACGCAGCACCAGTAGAACCAGCAGTAAGTAAAGTAGAAAAACTAAATGACGCTAGTTCAGACTGGGCAACAAGTTTTTCTGAAGAAGCTAAACCTAAAGGATCCACAGATGTGAATATGGAAGATGTTTTAGGGTCTAATGAAACACCAGTTATTACGCTTCCATCATTGACAGGGCCTTTTATCAAAATCAGCAATGCCACAATGACGATATCAACTAAAAGTGATTCTGTTACCATTAGGAATGTTAGGGGAAGTGGTATGGCTTTTAACAATGTATTTGTCGGCGATAAAGGGACGTTTGACTGGACATATGCAGGAATGAATGGAAGCGATGTGTATGCTGAATTGGATAAATACACAATGAATGTTTCTAAACCAGAGCTCTATGCCGAAAACGTTACTTTCAGTTATAAAGGAAAAATAGAGAAGCCTATAAAAGGATCTTTTGCATTTAAGGCGTTGAACAAAGTAGATAAATCCTCTAATCCATACCCTTCTTTTGCATCATATTCTAACAAAATCAGTCTAGGAAATATTGGAGAAGGTCTAAGTTTAAC
>JANYCH010000107.1 GCA_025360395.1 Cytophagales bacterium
GTCCCTGTCATGAAATTGCTTTAGAAACTCAATCTCATTTTGACCTTTAAATGATAAAAAATCCTCCATGTCGAATTTGTGTTAACCAAAGAAAGTTACGAAGATTTTAGATAAACGCAATTATCTGGGCTCTACTATAAATAATTATAGGCATTCGGATCATATAAATTTAGCAGACACAATTAAAAATTTAGTTGATATACCATGGCTTATTTCTTATGACAATGTTTCTCAGATCAGAGATATGTATCCAAATTTTAAAAAATCCACTTTTGCTTTAAACTACACTTTACAAAGTAAGAAGATGGCTGATGAGCTTCTTATTTTTGCTGATAATTTAATTATCCCAACAAACATAACCGTTCGGAACAGAACTGATAACTTAATATTAGTATAGCTATTCAAAATGAGTTTCCAAATAGAAAAAGTCAAAACAAAAGACCTCACTTTTGATTTAAAAAATCCAAGGATCGCAGAGTTCAATTTAGGAACTGAAATTTCAGAGAAAGAATTAATTAAGATTCTTTGGGATTCTATGGGTGTTGAAGAAATCGTCTTGTCAATTAAAGCAAGTGGTTTTTTTGAACATGAATTTAATTGGAATTAGAGAGAATAATCAAAACATTATTTTAGAAGGAAATAGAAGATTAGCAGCTGTCAAGTGTCTTACTGATCCAACGATTGTTAGCCACCTTGGTCTAGTCAATAAAAATATTTTTTCCATATCATCAATTGATAAACAAAGTCTTGAAGAACTTCCTGTAATATTTGTTTCAAATAGAAAAGAGGCTTGGAAATTTATTGGTTTTAAGCATATTAACGGTCCAGCAAAGTGGGGAAGTTATGCAAAGGCTAAATATATCTCAGAAATAAAAAATGAATTCCAAATTCCTTTAAACGATATAGCAGATCAGATTGGTGATACTCATAATACAGTTCCAAAATTATATCAGGGACTTCAGGTTATAGAGCAAGCTGAAATGATTGGAAGATTTGATAGAGGCGATATACAAGATAATAGATTATTCTTTTCACATTTATACACTGCATTAGCCTACGAAGGCGTCAAAGATTTTCTTGGACTTAAATCCATTAGCGAGGAGACAGCTAATCCTGTCCCTCCGGAAAAAGCAGATGACTTAGAGTCTTTTTTACTATGGCTTTATGGAAGTAAAAGAAAGAAAATAGAAAAGCTCATATTATCTCAAAATCCTGATTTAAGGTATCTTGAAGCAGTTTTAAGAAGCAAAGAAGCCACATATGCCTTAAAAGATGGCGTTTCTTTAATTACTGCATACGATATTAGTCAACCCAGGACTAAAACATTTGAGCAAAGTTTATTAGAAGCTAAGAGGGCGTTGCAAAAAGCGCAATCAGTATTCACAGAAGGATTTGATGGAGAGGATATTGCTTTATTTAAACTTGTTGGTACTGTCGCCAATATCGCTGAAGATCTTTATTCTATAACTGAGGCTAAATGGTCAGAAAAGCATAGTACTGAAAAAAAGAAACGAATTAGTGAAGACTAGCATATGACTTTTAGAATTGGCGAAAGGCAACCTTCAAGATATAGCACTTATGAAGAATGGGCGGATTATGCTGAATGTGAAGCATTAAAACATGGCACTATTTCTGCGCTTACTCTTTTCAAAACCGAAACATTAGTATTGGATGAAATAGAAGTAAATGGGATCGAAAGTGATTCCGACTTTTTAGATTTGAAAGCTGATGAAATGATCTGTGAGATCAATAGAAGAAGTCGAGCTACAAATAATAGATATCCTTATAGTATTGATCCAAATGGTTATTCTATAACTTTTCAAGATGTTGATTCAATAGACTGTTGGGTTTATAAATTTTTATTGTTAACCACTAGACTTAATATGTCAAAATATAAAGTTCAGAATGGAATTGATGGAACTAAAATATTTGAAGAATTGTCAGCAGAGACTTTGAAATTCTATCTTGGAGAAAGATCTCAAGCACAGGTTTTTGGCACAGCTACACTAGGTGGGTTTTCAAGTAAAGTGAGTACGTTAATAACGAAAATTGGAGAAGGGGGACGATTGAAAAATAATGGTTCCAACAGACCTCAAGATGATAAGTTAGATGTTGTGGTATGGCAAGATTTTGCCGATAAAAAATCCTCTAAACTTATAGTATTTGGCCAATGTAAGACCGGTACCTCATGGCATGATGACTTGTCAGACCTTTCACCTATAGATTTTTGTAATGCCTGGCTTTCAGATTCTCCTTTAGTTACACCCTTGAAAACATTTTTTTGCTCCCAATATTTTCCAAATGAGATTTGGTCTTATAAAGGATTTCGAGCCGGTGTCATTTTTGATCGTTTCAGAATTATGGATTATTTACCAATCAATCTAAGTGGGCCTCTTTATGAATCAATTAAAAGTTGGAGTAAAGGGGCTATTCAACATCTATAATTATTTGGCAGTGATAGAATTCATCTGTTAAACTCAAATTTAAAAGGGGAAGGGATTGGTCTCTTCCCTTTTTTTATTGCGAATTCAGAAAAACTAATAAAATTTGCCTATGGACAATAACAACATCCTTCGCAGTCTTCGCTACACTTTTGATATCAGCGATTCAAAGATGATCCAGCTTTTTGGCCTGGCAGGAAGGGAAGTAACCAGGGCAGAAATCAGTGACTGGTTAAAAGGGGAAGATGATCCCGCCTTTAAAGCCATTTATGACAAAGATCTATCAGCCTTTCTCAATGGTTTCATCTCTGACAAAAGGGGCAAAAAGGACGGTGAGCCTGTTCCAAATGAAAAAAGCCTGAACAACAACATTGTTTTGCGGAAATTGAAAATAGCGTTAAACCTTCAGGATGACGACATGATTTCGATTCTTAAACTGAAAGGCATTGAAGTCAGCAAACATGAAATAAGTGCATTTTTCAGGAATCCTTCCCAGGGAAAATACATGGCTTGCAAAGACCAGTTTTTGAGGAATTTTTTAATGGGGCTGCAAGAAAAATTCCGATCAAAAGGATAGTGAATATCCAGTAACAATAGAACGGCCAGTTTCAGATCAAGATGACGGCTTCATTCGGATTTAAAACCTAAATTAATTAAGCGGATAGGCCATTGTGAAATAAAAATTTGATGTGTGAACTTGAGATGGTTAAAAACTTTAGGTTGTATAATTCTACAGCCGATTATAATTTTTAACTTTCAACATGACCCCAAGATCAACTTATAAGGCAGCTTTAACCGTTGCTCCTGAAATTGCCAGACATTTTAACCATTTATATTCTTCAGCATTAGAAAGAAATGAAAATGACCTTGCCCCGGCACCCGCACAAGAAATTATAGAGACTGTGATAGATGTGGCTTTTTGGGCCAGCCTAAGAAAAGAAGAAGGCAACTCTCCCAAAATATCCCTTGCTTATTTCAGAGCAGACAATTCATCACAAAACTTATTATTTGGAAAACACCTGCCACTTACAGCAAGTACCCTTACCAAACTGGCTCCCGGTTTTGAACGTCCGGGTGTTCATCTGGGCATTTGGGAAGAAAACGGGGAGCTTTATATCTGGGGCGCCGCAAATAAAATCCCTAATTACTGTTTTATACTTGATGTGGCCGAACCCGGCTTATTGGTAGTAAAACATAAGCGTTTGAATGAGTTCGGAAAATTTACGAACGTGGCCGTCCTTAATGGTGACGAGATAAAAATAGTTGACGAAAATCGCGCTACCCTTCCAGGTTGCCCAGGAATGCTTACCTCTTTAATAGGCTTGGAAAAAAAGAAGGAAGAAGGTTTTGTAAACATTCTGATACAACTCGCTGTATCCATGAGGGCACATAAAAAAGGAGGAACTCTTATCATAGTTCCCTCAGGTTCCGATGAATGGCTTGGTTCCATCCGTCATCCAATATCATACGCAGTAAAACCTGCCTTTAATGGCTTGGCAGACCTTATCTGGAAAGAAAAAGGATTGCAAAACCAAAATATCTGGCAAACACGACTTAAAACAGAAGTAGATATTATTGCAGGACTAACGGCAATTGACGGGGCCATTGTGATGAACGACAGGTTTCAACTTTTGGTATTCGGGGCCAAACTTACGAAGCTGCAGGGCAGTGACCTGATAGACCAGATGATCACAACTGAACCGATTGTAGGCGGAGAAAAACTGGCTGTTCAACCTGTTCAAACGGGAGGGACACGACATTTATCAGCCGCACAATTTGTAAATGACCAGAAATATGCCATCGCCCTTGTAGCCTCACAGGATGGCCGGTTTACCATATTTTCCTGGTCAGAAACAGATAAAATGGTCCAGGCACACAGGATTGAATCTTTGTTATTGTAAATGGATTTTGGTTCTATTCATGTTTGGGGCCGTTGGCCTATTTGCTTGTTACCTTGTCGTAATTATTTTTAGAAAGGGAATTAATTGTTGGCTTATAGCTCTCTATACAGGCACGGGTTTTTAGGCATTTTTAAAAATTGCTTTATGGAAAAGACGCCTCTAATAGAAAAAATAAGAAAAGGTTTAAGTAAGGACCTGGAAACCAAATTAAGTAAAATTTATACCCCCTCTTCCAGATTTGATGAAGAGTTTAAAGGCAATGCTATTACTTTCTTCACAAACGAAAATGGTGAGCCTTACTCACTTTTTATTGGTGAAAGGACAGCAAACGGAAGTATAAAGGGAGAATATTATTCAAGAAGAATAAAGAAGAGAGAAGGAGAAAAAATTATTTTAAGCCATTGGGATAATCAAGGTAAAGTATCAGGAAAGCATCCGGGCTTTTCGAAATAACAGATCTGCACATATTTAATAATATTTACTTTCCCGATTGCTTATATTAGTCGTTGAGAAATAATTTATTATGCGCCTTTCATACAATGCCCCTGTTGTATTAAGTTTTACTTTTATTGCTCTAGGCGTTTTTGTGCTTACGCATACTATCCTGCCAGTTTAGCAAGGCTGGTTTATAACTTTTCCTATTTTTAACCTTGCAAATCCTATTGATTATTTAAGATTGTTCAGCCATATTTTGGGACATCAAAATTTAGAACACCTCGTTGGCAATTTCACATTTATATTGCTTCTGGGTCCGATACTGGAAGAAAAGTATGGTAGTCAACGATTGCTGTTTTTCATATTAACAACTGCTTTTATAACTGGTGTCCTAAATGCCTTGTTTTTTAATACTGGCTTACTGGGTGCAAGTGGGATAGTTTTCCTGTTCATCCTTCTTGCTTCATTTACCACTTTCAAATCAGGAGAAATTCCCCTGACCTTTATTTTAATATTTGTCATTTTTATTGGCCAGGAGGTGTACAATGCCCTTGGTAATGACAATATTTCACAATTTGCCCATATTCTGGGAGGAATTATTGGGAGCGTTTTTGGGTTTAAAGTCAACAAGACCTGAGAAAGGAAGCTTAAAATTCCTGGAATTTTGTATATTCTTAAAGCATGGCCATTGACCCAGCTTTAAGATCTGTCTAATTATTGAACAACTAATTTTCTTAAAACAGGTTTTCCGTTGGTTGTTAATTTAATGAAGTAAATTCCAGCCTTAAAGTCAGATACATCAATTTCCTGGACATAGTTCCCTGGTGCAAGAGAGGCTGGTTTAAATATTCTTTTCACCTTTTTCCCATTTGAATCCAGTATTTCCATATCTAAAACAGCACTATGCGCAGTTCCGAAATTTAAAAGCACATAATTAGTTGCCGGATTTGGATAAACTGAAAATATAGTAGTTAACGATTCCTGTTCATTCAAACCTGTAATCACAAATGATTTTCTTGGTGCAGGAATATCTAATTTAGATTTTTGTGCCGAAATTGTGGTTGTAAGTTTGAGCTTATTGGCTGCATTTGATACAATTGCCCCTTTGTAAGGAGATTTAAAGGGGCCTGTCTGGCCATTTGTCTGGGTTTTAGAAGTAGAATCTAAAATATTAACATAATACCAATCTGCCTGGGTGGAATCTTTCTTAACATCCAGCATCATGTATCCTTGTTGTACCAGGTCCACATATTTCAAATGAGGATTGTAGTATACATATCCCGTATTGCCTGCCATTGTATCAATTTTAGTTTTTGCCAATCCTACCTGGCCAAGGGAAAAAGGGTTATTCATTTGATACTGTAAAGCCAAAGCAGAATTCAAAGGCAGGGTTTCATCAAAATTCTGAGAAGAAATCCCCGGAGTTCCCAGTTCAACTGCGACAGACCCATTTCCATTCAGCCTGTTATAGGTAGGTGAAGGCAATGGCATATTAAAACTTTCAGCATTAGGATAGATCGTAGGAGTGGTAACCATATCGAAAGCCCAACTGCAGTGGGAATCGCCTGTCAGGAAGATAACATTGTCTATTTTCTTATTTTTTATTGAGTCAATAAGTGCGGCACGCTGTGTCGGATGACCTCTCCAATCGTCTATAAACTGGTCTTCGACAGCACGTATTTTATTTATATCAGTAGGATTTGGAGCAGGCGGATTGGTGGTGGAACCTGCAGCAAAACCTACATTATATTTTGAAATAATGGTTTGATTACCAACAATTTTCCATTTAGCAGTAGAAGCCTTCATGCCATTAAGTAGCCAGTCAAACTGTTCTTTGCTGATCATTTTCCTGACTGGGATATCAGCATCGTCAAAATGTGCAGGAGGCATATCCCTTGCTTCTATCCGGGTATCTAACATAAACAATTCCATAAGGTTGCCATAAGAAACTTTCCTGTAAACACTTTCAATTGCATTATCACGAATTGGCATCCATTCAAAATAAACTTTTTTTGCCAAAGCTTTCCTGTTAATCCAAAGGCCTTCTAAACCTTCAGTATGGTTCTGTGCTCCTGTAACATATGCGTCGTTGGCAAATTCATGGTCATCCCAAACACTGATAAACGGATGTTGCTGGTGGGCACTCATCATGTCCTCATCTAACCTGTAAACAGAATATCTCAACCTGTAATCAGCTTTGTTAATTATTTCATGTGCTGGTGCCAGATTGCCATTTCGGTTTTTCAAGCTTGCAGTGCGGTATTGACCAGGCGCATACTCATAAATATAATCCCCCAGGTGGATCACTGCATCAATATCATTTCTTTCTGCAATTCTTCCGTAAGCATTAAAAAAGCCGCCCTCGTAATTATTGCATGAAACAACAGCAAATTTCAATTGGCTATTTTCATTGACACCTGCAGGAACAGTCTTAGTACGTCCAATTACTGAGCTTTTTCCAATAGCACTGAAATAATAGTAATATGTAGATCCGGCAGTCAAACCAGTCACATCCATTTTTACTGTATAATCTTTTGTTGAATCTGTAAGGGCTTCACCAGTTTTTATAATGTTTTTGAAAGAAGTGTCGGTAGCGACGAAGTATTTCACATGTATGGTACTGTCGGCTTCCGGCGTAACCCTTGTCCAGATAATAACCCTGTCCGATAAAGGATCGCCAGAGGCAACACCATGGTAAAAAGGCTTTAATTCAGGTTTAAAAGGCATTTTACCATTGTTGATTTTGCTGGGCTGCGCCAGAGCAGAAATTGCCATTGTTAAAAGCAATAAGCCATGTACAAATTTTTTCATAGATTGTGCATTTAGGTAAATTCTATCCAATAGTAAGCTTATTTACTTAAAGAACAGGGAATTGTAGGTTAAGATTGTTTTAACAAATTAGGCAGTACGGGTGATCACCGATTTGCCAATGCCTTTTTTTATCAGAGAAGATAGCATTTCACCGGCAATTACTGAATTCGCATTTTTTGTACTTGTTTCAATCGGGATCCTTTGCAAATGCTTGCTATTCATTTCAGTTTTCTGACCTGCAGTTCCAAAAAACAGATCCGGACTGTTGATGTCGCTTTCGATTGCATCAAAAAACTTCATATTCACCCCAAAATCAGTAAATGGAAAGGAGAATGCATTTACTTTTGGGATGAAATGTTCTTTTACCCAAGCCATGCTTTCTTTGGTTTGCCTGAGCTGTTCATCCAGAGAAATATACTGGTATTCCGGATGATCTAAGCTGTGCGCACCGATTTCAACACCATTTAATGAAAGCCGTTTTAATTCGCCAATGCTTAAATATGGATGCTTTTTTTCCAGGTATTCGTTAAAATCTACCTCAAGTAATATCCCTAACTCGTCTAACCTTGTTTCCTGATGGTATTGGGCAGTTAGAATCAGTTGCTCCCATTCCTTTGCTTTATTGTCTTTTGGTGTTGAGATCCTATGAAAACCTTTTTTCTCAAGTTTGTCTATCAACAATGCGGCCTTATGCCTGAAAAACAATTTTTTATTATCAACAAATGCAGGATTTACAAAAAGAGTAGCTGGAATTCCTTTTTCCTTTAAAATGGGAAGTACGGTAGAATAAACTCCTTGCAAACCATCATCAAAACTGAGGTGAAAACTTGGTTTGGTAATTTCTTTAATGCCCTTTACATGAAGATCAACATCCTGAAGCGACACAGGTTGAAAGTTTTTCAGTAAAAATTCAAGGTCATCTTTAAATTCCTTAACCGTTTTATGCCGGTACAAAGGCGCTATGTGTGGAAGAGGCGTATCGGAAACAGTATGGTAAAATGGAAGAATTAGTTTGTTTTGGGTTAATTTCAATAAATTCTGAACCCCAATTGCTTTAGCAGGAAATGAAAATAGTTGTAGGGCTTTAGCGAGCATGAAAAAATTCTTTGATTTTATCAGATATATACAAAATCTGTTCCCCGGATAATTCTGGATGGATAGGCAGGGCTAAAACCTGTTCACATAATTGTTCTGATACCGGAAAATCACCCAGTTTCCCGTTCAAATATCCATAAGCTGGTTGCAAATGCAAAGGCTTTGGATAATAGATCATGGACGGTATTTGATGATCTGCTAAATACTCTTTTAAATTATCTCTTTGGTTATGAAGTACTTTAACAACAAATTGATTGTATGTATGTGTAGAAAATGATTCTGTGATTGGAAGTTCTATATTTTCAACCCCTTTTAAAAGTTTTGTATGTTTTTCTGCACTTTTTTTTCTTTTTTCTAAGGAATCTTTGAGCGATTTTAGTTTGACATCCAGAATAGCTGCCTGAATAGTATCTAACCTGGAATTTATCCCTATCCTTTGAAATTCATACCGTTGCCCCTGCCCATGAGAAGAAATGCTTTTGCATTTGTTCATCAGAGCTTCATCGTTTGAAAACACTGCTCCACCATCTCCCAGGCAACCCAGGTTTTTGGTTGGAAAAAATGAAGTTGTTCCTATATGTCCTATAGTTCCTGCTTTATGCCAATTGCCCTTGTATTTAATGTCTGTTCCCAAAGATTGGGCATTATCTTCAATTACATATAATTGATGCTTTTCAGCCAAAGCCATGATTTCAGTCATATCACAAGCTTGCCCGAATAAATGCACCACAATAATGGCCTTAGTTTTGGAGGTAATGTGTTTTTCTAAAGAATTGACTTCCAGGTTAAAAGTTTTTTCATTAACCTCTGCAAACACAGGAACCATGCCAAAGAGCGCTACAGCTTCTGCTCCTGCAACATAGTTAAATGACGTAGTAATAACTTCATCACCGCGCTTTAGGTCCAGAGCCATTAAAGCAATTTGCAAAGCATCAGTTCCATTTGCACAGGGTACAAGATGTTTCACTTCCAAATACTCTGCCAGGTTTTGGCCAAATGTCTTTACTTCAGGGCCATTGATAAATGCCCCATGTGCAAGAACTTTTTGTATTGCAGCATCCAATTCACTTTTGCAAGTCTCGTGTTGGCTGACAAGGTCAACCATTTGAATTTTTTTAGTGAGTTTTATGGATTCTGGCATTTGTAGTTTCTTTGGAAAACTGTGTTATCTTATTTAAAGTGAATTAAGACTTTGGTTTAACAGAATCCTTTCCTCTTTGATAAAGTCCGTCATTATAGGTTAATATTGTAACACCGTCTACAAAAAAGTCTGCATCATCTGTTACAATAGGTATATTTTTATATTTAGCCAATAAAAAGTAATAGTGATCATTAAAATCTAGACCTTTTGGAGGAGATTTCAGGATATGTTTCGACTTAATTTCTGATCCTAACTCATCATTTATCAATTCA
The DNA here is from genome assembly GCA_025360395.1 of Cytophagales bacterium. Taxonomy (GTDB): domain Bacteria; phylum Bacteroidota; class Bacteroidia; order Cytophagales; family UBA9547; genus UBA9547. The sequence continues at coordinate 10,097 of JANYCH010000107.1, forward strand.
TATAATGTATGATATGATTTAATATCATCACAGAGAAGTTCATATTGAATTTTAAAATGATCCGTCTTGCGATATTTCGATTTGAAAAAACTACTGTCTATTAATTTTGGATCAATTGTTTCTTCTTTGATATATTTTTTCATTGAGTATTCTCTCAACAACCGATTTATCACCTCAGATAAAACCAAACTTGTTATGGCTATTTTTGGATGATTTGGGTGTGATTTAAAGGTTTGAAAAAAATTTAGATACCGTTCTTCTTTCTTGTCAGGATTAAATGGAGGTCTAAGAATTTTGATCCAGAGATTTGCATCAAAAAAATAAAGCTTTTCAGATAATGAGGAATTGCTTAACAGTCGAATATCGTAAGCCACCTACTAAAAATTAACTTAATGCACTTTCCAGATAAGAATTATAAATGCTTGAATTCAAAGCATTTTGTTTAACATCGGCTATTTTATCTTTTAGAATATCCAAACTTGCAAAATCATAAGTTATTAAGCTATCGACTAATTCAGGATGGTTATTAAGATATAATTTTCCAACACTGGCATTTAAAAATTGGGTTGAACAACGCTTTATACCTTTAAAAGATAACTTAACAGATTTCCCTTTTACCAATGCAGAATTTAAATGGTTAAATACATCTAATCCTTCTTGATGGAAAAGGGCTAAATCACTTTTAATAATATCTGCTATTTTTATTAACATATTTACTATACTTCTACTACGAGGACAACAACAAAAAGATTAAAAATGTTTCTTATAAAAAGTATATCTACAAAACTATGCCTTTAATTTTTAAATGACAAATTAATTGTAGTACCTACAAAGGTTTGTTCATCTAAAAGTCTTCCACCTTTAAGTATATTATTTTCATAAGCAGAAGACCAATATCCATCTCCAGTGATTACATCTAATTGACCATTATGTTCATTGCAATATTTTAGAATTCTACTTAAACCCAAACCGCCAGGAATTCCATCTAAAGGTAGTTTAGAGCTATTCCCTTCTAATGCCCATGTAATTGCTTTTAATGACGAATCTATGTTTCCTGAAGTAGCTTTAGAAATTCTTGGAAGAAATCCTTGTCCTAAATCCACCATTGTGAAACACAAATATTTTTGTTTATGGTAATATTGGCCTGAAACAAAAAAAGGGTATTCAGATTTGGCATATAAATGAGAATTACAAAAGATCTCGATAAGATCTTCAACTATTTTTTCTTTTAATGAATCTGTTATTGCCTTCGGCATCCCTTTATGCTTCATAAGGTGAGTTTGGATATAGTTTACAAAGCCACTTTTGTCACTTAACAAGAAGTTCATTGCTGGCATTGTGCTCTTTTGCTTGTCTTCGAACTTCTTATCCGATACAATAAAACCGTTTCTAAATAAAACATCAAACTTTTTTTGAAGTAACTCAAGATCCGTGGCGAACTGTAAATTATTTTCTACCGATAGCTTATAAAATATAGCTTCAAATAGAGCACATAAATTCGCATCTATCCATTCGAGATTTGTAAAGTCTATATAAAGAGTTTCATTATTAAATTCTGTGCAATCCTGGTAAAATTTAATTAACCTTTTATAACCGGAAAAATCTGTAATAATCTTTTGTTCAAGTTTAATAATATTCATTTTCTAAACAAAAAATTTTACGCAATCTTCACTTACAAAAGGAGTTTTGTCTTTAATAAAAGAAGGTAATCCTGGCCCCTGTACCTTCTCATTAATATTTTCTTTTTCACTAACTGCCAGATTAAGGGCTAAAAGTTGAGCAAGTAAATCTTCATTTTCATTGAAACTGTAAGCTTCCATTACCGCCTTGTCTAAAGCATTTTGTAAGTCTTTTATTGTGTTTTTTCCAGGCTGTTCAAGAGAACGGTAAATATCTCTCAGGGTCATATTATAATCTTTCATTATTTTATTTCTAGCATCTCGCAAGGCAATACCAGCACTTGCTACTTTTTCAATTTGTTTAATTGTTGGCTTTTGTGGCCAGGGAAAAGTATCCCAAACAGAATCTGCAGTATATCTATATCTTCCTTCTAAAGTGGAACATTTTTCAACGTACCATTTCCAGTGAAATTTAGATTGAATAATTCCATAAGAGTAGTCGTCATCAAAGCTAAAAATCATTAAAGCATCGTTTGGTCTAATGTCTGATGATACGAATTGAAAAATCGGTCTAAGTCCGACCCTGGAACAAGAAATATATCTTTTCTGAGTTTTTAAGGCATAAAGCAAATCTTCTCTTCTTCTCCACATTAACCACCAAGACTTTAACCAAGCCTCTCTTCCATTTGCTTTAGATTTTCCTGTTTTTTCAAGCTCTGCTTTTGCCTCTATCTCAGGTAGAACGTTTATTTTAAGGTAATCAAAGGCATCTTTGTATGTAGATGCTTTTATAATATCCATTCCGGTGAAGTCTATCACAAAACGTTTTGGTTGAGAATCTTTATTGCCCACTAATTCATCCCCAATCAAAAAAGGTTTAACTACATCATTATATTTTATTACTGACATCCGAGTAATATTTAATTATAGAAAGGAGAGGAATAAAGATGCCTTAAATTGATTTTCAGGGGGATTTTTCTTTTTCGTGAAAAACACCCCCTGCCTTTTTATCGAATAAATTAAGTTGCATTTTT
>JANYCH010000151.1 GCA_025360395.1 Cytophagales bacterium
GATGAAGGATCTTCGCAAGAATATAACAATATTGTAGTAATACCGCCTTATTTCAGACATGATCGACAGAAATACTATACTCCAATACTGATTACAAACTTAAAAAACGGAATTCATGGTATTGAACAAAAAGTAGGTTCAAAATGGGTTTCCGCCTCCAGGTTCAGCGATATGGGACAGGCTTTTATTTTGCCCGACAATACTTCTCCTTTCAGAATTCGAATTATAGATGCGGATAATCAGTATGTACAGCAGGGAAGAGAATATGTTTTTAGCTTCCCATCTTCCTGCAATCCTAATTGCATACCTCCCACAACAGAGGTTCAATATCAGGTTTTTAATACTGTGAATTCAATTGATAATGAAAAAGACAATACAGGATTAAGTCATCTGTATGTTTCGGGGACAGAGCCAGGTATATATTACAGGGAATTGAACTCAGGCAGACATTTCATTAAAATAATAGATCTGTTGGGCCGGGAAATAAAGATGGTGAACATTCAGGGGGAGAATGGATCTATTGATCCTGGCTACCTTAGTCCTGGTATCTACACAGTTTTGCTTTATAAGAATGAAAATGTGATCAGCAAGACCCAATTGGCTTCTTTTTAATATTAATGAAGTTAACTAGCTATATCTTTCTTGCCTTTTTCGCTTGTAATTCAGCATTAGGTTCAAATGGAGATTCATTGAAACCTTTAAGGAGGATTAATTTCTATTTTGCATTAGATATTCGTAAATCTTTGGTAAAGGATATTCCCATCCGGATGACGGGGCTAAAAATAGGCGTCACCTTTAAAAAAAAGCATACAATAGGAATTGGCTATTACAATATGGGACACCCCATATTAGGTTATTATACAAGTGATCCTGTTGAATACGATGCAAATCAGTCACTTGTAACCAGATCTGGACGTTCAGTATATGTACCAACCTCAGTATCTTTATCTTTACAATATTTTTCCCTCTTTTATGAATACAGGATTCTAGCCAGGAAAAGGTGGAACCTCGACTGGACAGCCCAGTACGGTATAGGAAAAGCTTATATTTCTGCAACCAACCAAAGAAATGGCCTTCGCATTCCTGGGTATCCAAAATCAACCCACATTCATTTGTTAGAATCTTCAGTATTACTTCAATACAAAATTTTTAGCTGGCTAGGTGCCGGTGCCGGGATTGGTTACCGGTATATGTTAAATCCAAACGAGTATATTTCTACCACTTTCAATTATCCGATATGGGTAATAAAATTAATGGTTTCGCCAGCTAAATTATTGAAAGTTTTCAGGGGAAAAGAAAAATGGTATAAATAAAAAAATCCCGAACGAGCCGGGATTTTTTTATTTATTTTAACTGCCCTTTTTAGGTTCTCGACCTGAAAAGGGTAGAACCAAGTACTAAGGTTATCACAACCAAAGCAAGGAAAATAAAGAATATAACTTTAGCAATTGAAGCAGCTCCTGCTGCAATTCCCGTGAATCCAAATATGGATGCAATAATTGCTATAACGAAGAAAATAAGTGTCCATTTTAACATAGTTGTAAGTTTTAGAGTGACAACTTTATGTTAAAACTTCCATGCCATAACAAGATAAATTTTGACTTTTATTACTCCTTAATTTCTTATTTTTTCCTGTAAAACTTACACCTGTTTGGACTTTCTATGAAGTTTATATTTGCTGCAGATAGTAGATATCCTTTTTGCTGATAATTCTATAATTAAAATATTTCTGGTAGGCAGGCATATTAGGCCTTATTGTTTTCTACATAATTGATTTATAGCCATATATGATTCGTCTGTCCGATTTTGAGAAATAATTATCGTCTTTTAAATACTTATAAACCTATTTAATTTTATATGTCGGTAGTCAAATGTATTTTGACGAACTGTCCTATCCTTTATTTTTTAATAGTCGTAAGAGGATAATATTAATAAAAAATTGTACAAAACATACATTATTAATTATTCCAACTGATTTAAATATTACATAACCACTTGATAAAAATGAAGAAAATTATAGCTTCTTTTGGCTTAATAGCACTTGTATTTTCTGCCCGTTCCCAGGATAGAATCAATGTTACACCTTCTATGGTTACTGACGAAAAACTGTATCCATATTCCAGTCCCAACCGGATGTTTGATGAACAGGCTTCTATCACTTCTGAAACCATAAATTCAAAACCTGTCACCTGGTGGGGAGATTATATGGAAAGTGCTAAATATTATCCATTAAGCGCAGTAGTGGACCTGGGAACTGAAACTTCCATTACTAATATTTATGTGTTTGATAATAATGGAATGTCTAACCTGAAATTTTATTATAAAAACAGTGCAGGTTGGCAGTTGATGTTTACGGACCCTTTATCAAATTATCAAACCTGGAACAAACATGCAGTTAACTTAAAATCCAGGTATATCAGAATTGTTTCT